>NZ_JBFBBN010000007.1:0-223766 GCF_040682715.1 Amycolatopsis sp. NPDC051128
CGCTCGCTTCGGCTACGTCGAGTGTTTTCCCGTCACGCGCCCGGGCGAGCGCGCGGCGCATCGCGGAGGCAGTCGGGGTGGTGGCGTCCCCATTGAGGGACTCTATGTCCCTCAATGGGCCATTCACGGCCGTGGGCGAACACCTGAAACTTGAGCCGGGCCGTGACCGGCTTCGGAAGTCGCCTTCGGCGCACTGGACGCGGTTATGTGCCGACGGGGCTCGCGGGCAGCGGCGTCTCGGTGGGCTCCACGGGCGTGGGGCCGCCCGGCTCGTCGCCGCCCCCGTCGAGGCGGAACGGCGGGTACCGGTCGGTCATCAGCGCGGCGTAGACCGCGACCCGCAGGCCCCAGCGCTGGATGCCGACGATGAAGTCGAACAGCGGACGGGGGTAGCGGCCGGTGAACGTCAGGGCGATCGCCGCAATGAGGACGAGCAGGCCGACGAGGCTGCCGCCCCAGGCCCAGCCGCGGTTGTCGAGTCCCCACGCCGCCGCGCCGGATCCGCCGCCGATCAGGATCGCGAGGACGAGGTAGTGCGGGATGGCCAGCAGCCACCACTTGACCAGCACGAGCCCGCGTGACAGCCGCTCCGGGTATTCGACGCTCAGGGTGGCCGGGTAGTCGGGTTCTTCGCCGAGGCTGAACGGCGGGTAGCGATCGGTGCCGAGGACGCCGTAGCCGTAGTAGGTCACCCGCCAGCTCCACCGCAGGACCCCGACGTTGAAGTCGAAGATCTTCCGCGGGTACCGGGCGGTGATCAGGATCGCGAAGAACGCGACGACGCCGAGCACCCAGAACGCGGCCCACAGCACGATGAGCACCAGCAGGTGCGGGACGAGCAGGAGCCACTTCACCAGCCAAAGCCCGCGTGACAACGGAGTGTCCAGCACCGCCCGGACGCGCACCGGGTAGGGCCGGCCCGGCATGCCGGGATTCCGTGGTTCCGAGCGGGTCGTCTCGGTCATGTCCTCGCCTCAATTCTGTACGGCGTACAATAACTGTACGCTGTACAGGGCGATGCGGATACGCCCCCACCGGAGGAAAAGTGGACAAAAGGGGTCGACGGCGGACTCTGAGCGAGCACGTCATCCTCGACGCGGCACTCGCGCTGCTCGCCGAAGGCGGGGCGGACGCGGTCACAGTCCGGGGGATCGCGGCCCGGGTCGGTGTCGCGCCGAACGCGGTGTACACGTATTTCCCGGACAAGGCCGCGGTGGTGCGAGGTCTGGCGGAGCACCTGCTCGGCCGCGTCAACCACGACCGGTTCACCGATCCGTCGCAGCCGTGGCGGGACCGGGTCCGGGCCCTCGCCCTCGAACTGCGGGCGGAGTTACTGGCCCATCCCGGGTCGGTGCACCTCATGCTCGGCCATCCGCCCGACGGCCCGCACACGCGGGCCGTGCGCGAAACCCTGCTGGCCACCCTGGCCGACGCCGGGCTGGGCCCGGCGGATGCCGCCGACGCTTCCTACCTGGTCAACGTGCACATCCTGGGTTCGGTCGCCTTCGAGGTCGCCGCGCCGCCGGGTGGTCCCGACGTCGGGACCACCCGGTTTCGCTGGGGCCTCGACCGGCTGCTCGACGGACTCGCCGCGCACGTGGCCACCGGGCCCCCGCGGTGACCGACGGTCGCCGCCGCGGACCGGCCCCGCACCGCCCCTGCGGCAGCACCCGCGGATTCGCTCACCACGGCGAGCGCCGATCGGCGCACCAGGTCGTCGTCCGGCGACGGCAGGACTTCCTCGACTCTGACCTCCGGAAACTGACCGAACGGGGAGGCGAGTCATGACGAGTCCCGCCCCGGTGTGGGGGAGTACGCTTGGTGCCCGCAGCCGCGGCAGCGGTGCTGATGCGGGCCTGGTCATGTCCGAGTTGGTGTGGCGATCATGAACGCCAGCTCGGAAGGAACCGGATGATGGAACGGCTGACCCGCGGGTCGTGGGTGCGTGGTGGCTGAGGTCGAGGTCCTGCGCGCGAGCGTGCTGACCGCACTGGTCGAAGGTGGGGCCGGCAGCGGGGTTGATGTCGTCGGCCGGGTGTGCCGGGCGTGTGTGCGTCTGTTGCCGGTGGATGGTGCGGCGGTGTCGATGATGGTCGACGCCGGGCACCGTGAGGTTGTCTACGCGAGTGACGCGGTGAGCTCCGCGTTGGCGGAGTTGCAGGTTTCGCTGGGTGAGGGGCCGTGTTTCGAGGCTTATGTCGCGGGTGGGCCGGTGTTGGTGCCGGATCTGGTGGCTGGGCCGCCGGCGGGGTGGCCGGTGTTCGCGGCTGAGGCTGTGGTGCATCCGGTGGCGGCGTTGTTTACGTTTCCGGTGCAGATCGGGGCGGTGCGGGTGGCGACGTTGGATACCTATCGGGGGACGCCTGGTTCGTTGCGTCCTGGTGAGTTGTCGATGGCGTTGCAGGTGGCCGACGTCGCCGCGCTGGCGTTGTCGGGACTGCGGACCGGCGGTGACCACTGGCTGGATGGGGACGGGCGGTGGATGGAGGGTGCGGGGATGCGGTACCGGGAGGTGCATCAGGCCACCGGGATGTTGATCGCGTACCTGGATTTGCCTGCTTCGGCTGCGTTGGCGCGGTTGCGGGCGTATGCGTTCGGGCAGGGACGTCCGCTGCTCGAGGTCGCGGGCGATGTCGTGGCCGGGCGGCTGCGATTGGACGAGGAGTTCGGTGAGGGTCACGATGCAGGCAGCTGAGGTGCGAGGAGATGGTGGGCATGGCCGACCGTGAGCGACAGGTGACCCGGGCGTTCGTGGCGTTGGCGGACACGTTGGTCGATGACTATGACGTCGCTGATCTGCTGCACACGCTGGTGAAGCAGTGTGTGGAGTTGCTCGACATCGAGGCGGCCGGGTTGACCCTGGTCGATGAGCGGGGCGGGCTGCAGGTGCTGGCGTCTTCCACTGAGCAGGCGCGGCTGATCGAGCTGTTCCAGCTCGACACCGAGGAGGGCCCGTGCGTCGATTGTTTCACCTCCAGCACGCCGGTGCTGGTGGCTGATATCGCGGCGGAGGCGGGGCGGTGGCCGCGGTTCGCGGTGGAGGCGGCCAGTGATGGGTTCGCGTCGGTGCATGCGTTGCCGTTGCGGTTGCGGAGGCAGACGATCGGGGCGTTGAACCTGTTCGGGCATACGGCGGGTGAGTTGTCGGCTGATGATGTGGCGTTGGCGCAGGGGTTGGCGGATACCGCGACCATCGGGATCCTCCACGAGCGAGCCTTCCGCAAGGGGGAGATCCTGTCCGAGCAGTTGCAGACGGCGTTGAACAGCCGGGTGATCATCGAGCAGGCCAAGGGTGTGCTCGCTGTCAGCGGGCAGTTGAGCATGGACGCGGCGTTTACGGCGTTGCGTGGTTATGCCCGGCGGACCAACCGGCGTCTCAGTGACGTGGCTCGTGCTTTGGCTGATCGTGAACTCGTGCCCGCGGTCGTACTGGCCCCGGCGGCGAGCCGCCCGCGCTGAACCGGGACCGGCCGCCGCGGACCGGAACCGCGCCCTGGTCGGCGCACCGGCTGTCCGGCAGCAGAGCAGCGACGCCGGAGCAGACGCGGGGAAGCCGAACCACGCGGAGAGGTGCCGAACGGTCCGCCCCGCGGTGACCAACGGCCCTCGCGCCCCGGACGCGGTGCCGTGATGCTGGAGGCGGCCGACCTCGCCTTCGACTCCCCGGGAGTTCCCATGCGGTTCCGTGATCGCCGGGAAGCCGGCCAACGGCTGGCCCTCCGGTTGCGCGGGCTGCGCGGGGACCGGGCGGTGGTCCTCGGCCTGTCCGAGGGCGGGCTGGTGGTCGCCGGCGAGATCGCCGACGTCCTCGGCGCGCCGCTGGACATCCTGCTCAGCCGGCGGATCGAGGCCCCCGGACCGCCGCCGGCGATGCTCGGCGCCGTCGGCGAGGGCGGCCTGGTCGTCTGGGACCACGGTGCGATCCGCCGGTTCGACATCGAGGCGGAGCAGCTCACCCGGCTCGCCGACGGTGCGCGGGCCGCACTGGCCCGGCAGGTCGCCGTCTACCGGCGCACGGTGGCGCCGGTGCCGATCGCCGGCCGCACGGTCGTCCTCGCCGACGACGGTGCCGCCACCGGCACGACCGCGCACACGGCGATCGGTGTCCTGCGTGCCCGCCAGGTCGGCCGGATCGTGCTCGCGGTCCCGGTCGCCCAGGCCCGCGTCCTCGACCGGCTCGCCCGCGAGGTGGACCAGTTCGTCTGCCTGCGCCCGGTGCCCTTCATGCACGCGGTCCGCAACAGCTACCGGAAGTTCTCCGCGGTCGCCGACACCGAGGCGCTCGAACTGCTGCACCGCGAACCCCGCCTGCCGACCGAGGTGCGCCGCTGACGTGCCCAGCCGGCCTTCACGACCGGCCTTCACGACGGGCAACCGGTCAGCTCGGGAGACGCACGGCGATCTCGTCGCCCAGCGCGGCGCCCGCCGTCAGCTCGAGGTGGTCGCCGCTCCAGAACCGGCCCGCGTCGTACCAGCTCGACCGGCGGCCCGGGGGCAGCAGGCCCATGGCCTCGTAGGTCAGCGCGACGATCTCGGCGCAGTAGCCGGACTCGAGGTCGGCGTCCCGGGCTTCCCGCTTCCGGGACGGCAGCCGCCCGCCGAGCCAGCGGGACGCGAGGCGCGCGGTCGACGGGAACGGCGTGCCGTCGAGCCGGGCGATCGTGCGCAGGACGGCGTCTTCCATCTCCCCGGTGACCGGGTGGTCGAGCTGGCGCAGCCAGACCTGCTGGTGGTACTTCTCGGCCCAGACGAGCACGGCCCGGCGCAGGTCGTGCAGCTGGGCGCCCCGCTGGTGCGTGCCCGACCAGACGTCCGGCAGGGCCCGCCCCAGCTCCGCGTGCCACATCAGCGGTGGGAGGTCCTCGATCACCACCGCCATGCCGACGTGGTTGACCGGGCTGTTCGTGACGACGCGGATCGTGCGGTCGGCCGCGGACCGCCCCCGGAACAACCACAGGTCGCCGGTGCGCGTCACGGCCACCGCTTCGTCGAGATCGAGCTCGGTCCCCGGCACGGCAGTAGCCTAGGCCGATGCGCTGGTGGAAGACAGTAGGACTGGCCGGGCTCGTCGGAGTGGCCGCGACCGGGGTGGTGATCGCGCGCGAGGAACGCCGGCGGCGGGCCTACACCCCGGACGAGGTCCGGGAACGGCTGCACGCCCGCCTCGGCGCCACGCCACCGGCGCCGGGCGGCGAAGCGGACGGCTGAGGCGGCTACGCGTCGACCGGTTCCGCCTGGTCGGGGATCCGGCCGCCGTCGACTTCCCAGCGGAGGACGGCCGTGTCCTCCGCGAGGCCGGAGAGCAGCGCGTCGGCGGTGTCGTCGTTGCCGCGGTGCGCCGCGGTCAGCAACGCGCGCTGCGCGAGGCCGGGATCGGCGTCCGGGGGAATCACGAGCAGCGTCACCCGGCGCCGGGCGCCGCCGCCGATCACGGTCAGGGTGCCGGTGTGCTGCGACCGGAAGCCCTCGAGCCGGACATCGCCGTGCTCGTCCCCGGAGCGCAGACGGCGAGGGGTGGGCGGCCAGGCGTCGAGGTGGTAGGCGACCCGTTCGATCCGGCCCAGCCGGGCGGTCAGCGCCGCGAACAGCGACGGCAGTTCGGCGGTCAGGTCCAGGGAACGGGGCCACCACGCGCCGTCGACCCACCCCGTGGCGGGTGCTTCCGGCTTCAGCCGCAGCCGCGGCCCGTGCTGGAGGAGTTCGTCCGCCGCCTGCGCGAAGCGCGCGGCGTAGGTGGTGTGCGGGACCGACTTCATGCCGGCGCTCCCGTCCCCGGCCGCTGACACCGGCCGGACTGGGGCCCGAGAACGACGCGGGTTTGACCACCTGCGTGCGAAATACTCTCGGACACCCTTGATTCTACTCCGGACAACGCGGTTGTGCGGCCGAATTCCTGGCCCCGGGACGCCAGGTCCACAGTGCTCTGTCCTTTTCGTACAGAGCACTGTGGAGTCCGGGAGCAGGCCGCGGTCAGTGTTCTTCGGCCTTGGCGCCGTTCACGGCCACGGGCAGTGGCGCGATCGGGGCCGTGGCGGCCGGTTTCGGCGTGGTCGCGGCGGCGCTTTCGCGGGCCAGGAAGGCCCCGAGCTCGCCGATGGTGCTCATCAGCGGGGCCGGGAACACGACGGTCGTGTTCTTGTCAACGCCGATCTCCACCAGGCTCTGCAGGTTGCGCAGCTGCAGCGCGAGCGGGTGCGCCATCATCGTGTCCGACGCGTCGCCCAGCGCGGCGGCGGCGAGGGATTCACCTTCGGCGCTGATGATCTTGGCGCGCTTTTCGCGTTCCGCTTCGGCCTGCCGGGCCATCGCCCGCTTCATCGTGTCGGGCAGCTGGATGTCCTTCAGCTCCACCAAGGTCACTTCCACGCCCCAGTCGAGCGTGGTGACGTCCAGGATCCGGCGGATGTCGACGTTGATGCTGTCGGTCTCGGACAGCGTTTCGTCCAGCGTGTGCTGCCCGACGACCTTCCGCAGCGTGGTCTGGGCGATCTGGTCGATCGCGGCGTAGACGTTCTCGATCGCGACGACGGACTTCACCGCGTCCTGCACGCGGAAATAGGCGACCGCGGACACGTCGACGCTCACGTTGTCGCGGGTGATGATGCCCTGGGACTGGATCGGCATCGTGATGATCCGCAACGGCACCCGGCGCAGCACGTCCACGACGGGGATGATCAGCCGCAACCCCGGCTCGCGCACGCCCACCACCCGGCCGAGCCGGAACAGGACACCGCGTTCGTACTGCTTGACGATCTTCACCGCGGAGGCCGCCAGAAGCAGCACCGCGGCGGCGATGACGATGATCACGAGAACGTTCATGGTGCTCCAGAGTTCGCGACCGGACCGGCGGAGGAACCTCAGCCGGAGAGCTTCACCTGGTTGTCGACCGCCGTCACGCCGGGGCCGAACCAGGCGGTCTGCTCGGCGGACTGGCGTTCGGCCGGAGTGAGGACCTGGCCGGTCAGGGTGACCTGGCCGTCGTCGATGCCGACCTCGACGTGCTGCGCGAATCCCGGCGCGTGCCGGGCCAGCGCCGCGGTGATCTGGGCCTTGGTCTCGGCCGCCGTGACTCCCGGCGAAGGCCGCAGCGTGATCAGGTTCCGCACCCCGCTGACCCCGGGGAGCGCGGCCACCGCCCGGCGGGCGGCTTCGCGCTGGTGGTGCCAGTCGACCGAGCCGCGCAGGGTGACCATCTGGTCGCGCACGTCGACCTGCACCGAGTCCTTCGGCACGAGGACCGTGCGCCGGTCGAACACGATCATGGCTTCCCTGGCGAGATCCACGTCCGCCGGAACACCGGGGCCGTGCCGGACGAGGATCTTGTCCGCGGCCGTGGTCACGCCGTGGACCCGGGTCGCCGCGCGCAGGGCCTCTTCCTTCTCGGGGTAGGTGCCGACATGTCCGGACAGCGTCGCGACACCGCCTGAGACGGTCACGCCGATCCCTTCGGCGTTGACGCTGGGGGTCCAGGCGAGCTCATCGGTGACAGCGTTCTTGAGGTGATGATCAGGCCTGTGCTGGATCTGTGTCATCACTCCACAGTGGTCGCCGGGCACCGGAGGGCCTAGGGCCGCCGGACCTCTCTTCCGGGGTCGTTCGGCGCGCACGCGCGTAGCCTGGGGTGGTGGATGACAGTACGCAGCAGGACCTGCCCGTCATCACGGTCTTCCTGGTCGACGACCACGAACTCGTGCGGCGCGGGGTCGCCGAACTGATCGACGACGAAGCCGACCTGGCCGTCGTGGGGCAGGCTTCCTCGGTGGCCGAAGCCACGGCCAGGGTGCCCGCGCTGCGCCCGGACGTGGCGGTGCTGGACGTGCGGCTGCCCGACGGGAACGGGGTGGAGCTGTGCCGCGACCTGCGCTCGGCGCTGCCCGGTCTGCGGTGCCTGATGCTGACGTCCTTCACCGACGAGGATTCGATGGTCGAAGCGGTCCTGGCCGGCGCCGAGGGGTACGTCATCAAGGACGTGAAGGGGCTGCAGCTGGTCGACGCGATCCGCCGGGTGGGGTCGGGCGAGACCCTGCTGGACGCCCGTGCGGTGGCCGCGCTCGTGGCCGAGTTGCGGGCGAAGACCGGGAAACCGGGCCCGCTGGCGGGGCTGAGCGAGCAGGAGCTCGTCCTGCTGGACCTGCTGGGGGAGAGCCTGACGAACCGGCAGATCGCCGAGCGGATGTTCCTGGCGGAGAAGACCGTCAAGAACTACGTGTCCCGCCTGCTGGCGAAGCTCGGGCTGGAGCGGCGGTCCCAGGCGGCGGTGCTGGTCACCGGGATCCACGGCGCGCACCATCGTCCGGACGGCTGACGGCGAACGGGTGCTCGTCGCTGATCACGACGTCCTCGAGCCGCGGCTGCGTCACGGACGGCACCGCGGTGCCGTGGCCGAGGCGGAGCATGATCTGGGGCCATAGCCCGCCGCCGAGCAGCTGACGCAGCTCACGCCGGGTCGCCGGCACCGCCATCGCCTGTGAGGAGAGCGCCGCCGAGATCCCGGCGGCGGTGGCCGTCAGCAGCACCCGCTGCATGGCCTGACCGGCCTGGAGCCGGCCGAGGGGGGTGTCGTGCAGCGAGCCGATGACCACGACCAGCCGGTCGGGCTCGACGTCGAGGTCGTTCCCGCCGCCGGGCCCGGGCGTCGCCGGCGGGGTTTCCGTGTGGCGCATGATTTCCCGCAGCTGCGGCACCTGGTCGGCGGTGATCGTGGCCAGCCACGCGCGTTCCACTTCGGCCGCCCGCCGGAGCTGCCGCTGCACCGCGGAGGGGACGACGGCGGCGGTGAAGGGCCGCCGGTTGCTCTGCCGGCCGGCGATGGCCGCCACGAGTTCCTCGTCGTGCGGTGCGATCGTTTCGTACCCCTGTGGCCGCACGACGGCGAGCAGGTCGGGCCGGCCCGCCGAGGGGAACAGCCGGACGTCGGCGTGGCTGCCCTGCGCCTTGATCGCCAGCCGCAGGTTCAGCAGTGCCGCCCCGCAGTCCAGCAGCCGTTCCCGCTGCTCGCTGTCGGTGCCGGTGGTGAGCGGATCCGCGTACAGCTCGACGGAATCCGGCGTGCACTGGAACCGCCACGGCCGGGTGTTCCGCAGCGGCGGGGGAGCCGTGGCCGCGAGGAGGACGGATCGCACCTGGCTCGCGCTGAGGTGCCCGACGGGCATGACACCGGTCTTCATGGACTGCTCCGAACTGGGGGTTCGTGGATGCGCTTTCACCGTCCGCCCGGGCCGCGGCCTCCGCCAAGTGCCGAACGGCCTCCGGGGCCGGGCGAAGGTCGTCGGTTGCGAACCCGGTTCGGTTCGGCCGGAATCCCGGCGCGGGGCGGCCCGCTGTGCCACTGTGGTGACATGCCCGAGCACAGGATGCCGGGCCGGGACCGGATGGACGCGCTGCCGGCGGCCGTCCTCGCGTTTTCCGCCGGTTTGGGGCTCGAAACCACGCTGCACCGGATCGTGACCGCCGCCGCCGGCCTGGTCGGCGCCCCGTACGGCGCGCTGGCCCTGCTCGACGAGGACGGCGGCACCACCGGGTTCGCCGTCACCGGCGTCGACGACGCCACCCGGGACCGGATCGGCCCGCCACCGGACGGCCACGGGCTGCTCGGCGCGCTCGTGCGGGGCCAGGCGCCGGTGCGGCTGGCCGACCTGGGCACGCCCGCGCTTCCGCCGGGCCATCCGCCGATGCGGAGCTTCCTCGGGGTGCCCCTGCTCGTGCGCGGCGCGGTGCTCGGACGGCTGTACCTCAGCGGCGAGCAGCCGTTCACCGCCGACGACGAACGGGCGATCGTCGCGCTGGCGGCGGCGGCCGGCATCGCCGTCGACAACGCGCGGCTCTACGAGGAAAGCCGGAGCAGGCAGCGGTGGCTGGAGGCCACCGGGGAGATCTCCGCCGAGCTGCTCGGCGGCACCGACGTCCACGAGGTGCTGTGGCTGATCGCGAGCCGGGCCGCCGAGCTCACCGGCGCCGAAGACGCGCTCATCGCGCTGCCCGTGTCGCCTGGTGGGGCACTGGCCGTCACGGTGTGCGCCGGCCCCGATGCCGACGTGCTGACCGGTCGCCGGATCCCGCTCGCGGGGTCGACCTCGGGCGAGGTGCTGCGCGACCACGTGCCGCGCAGCGTGCCGAGCCTGGCGTACGACCTGGCCGACGGCCTCGGCGTGGGCCTCGGGCCGGCGCTGGTGGTGCGGTTGCGGTCCGGCGAGTCCACGGCCGGGGTGCTCCTGGCGATCCGCGTTCCCGGCGCGGCGCGGTTCGACGAGCACGAGCTCCAGCTCGTGTCCGCGTTCGCCGACCAGGCCGCGCTGGCGCTGCGGGACGCCGAAAGCCAGGCGGCCCGCCGGGAGCTGGACGTCGTGGTGGACCGCGACCGGATCGCCCGCGACCTGCACGACCAGGTCATCCAGCGGCTGTTCGCGGTCGGCCTCGGCATCGAGGGCACCCGCCGCCGGAGCGACTCGCCCGCGGTCACCGGCCGCCTCACCCAGCACATCGACCAGCTCCAGGACGTCATCGAGGAGATCCGGGGCGCGATCTTCGACCTGCACGCCCCACCGGGAGCCGGGCGGGGGCTGCGGGCGCGCCTGCAGAACGCGATCATCGACACGACGGCCGACTCCGCGATCCGCACGACGGTGCGGCTGTCGGGATCGTTCGACCGGGTGCCCACGGCCTTGGCCGAGCACGCCGAGGCGGTCGTCCGCGAAGCGGTCAGCAACGTCCTGCGGCACGCGCGAGCCGCCGAACTGGCGGTCACCGTGTCCCTGGACGGCGATCTGGTCGTCGAGGTCTCGGACACGGGGATCGGGATGCCGGAAGCCGTGGCGCGAAGCGGGCTCCGCAATCTCGAGCGGCGAGCCGCGGACGCGGGTGGGTCATTCCGGGTGGAGAGCCCGGCCGCCGGCGGCACTCGTCTGCTGTGGACGGTCCCGGTGCCCTGACGCGGGGTCAGCCCGTCGCGGAATCCGGTTCCGTCGCGGGGCGGAGGTAGGGACTCAGCCGCTCGGCCAGCGACGTGCGGCTGGCGGTCGTGGGGCCGGGCCGGTCCTGGCTCGCGTGGCGGCCGGCGGCGGCGTCGGCGACGAACCGCGCGACCACGCCCGGGGCGGGGACGAGGTCGTCGCCTCCCTGGTGGGCGATGACGACCGGGTCTTCGCCGGGATCGGTTTCCACCGCGAGCGACCACCCGCGCCGTTCGCTCCACACCAGCATGACGTCGTGGTCGGGCCGGTCGAGCCACCGCCGGGGCAGCCCGAGGTAGGCGGTGGCCGTGTCGCTGATCTCCAGCGTGGTGCTTTCGTCCGGGACGCCGACCGCGGCCGCTACCGCCCGCACGTACTCGCCCAGGCCGCGCTCGAGGGTTCGGGTGTCGGATTCGGGGTGCTCCATGCGTGCCACGCTAGAGATCTCGCCCAGGCGCGGGCGTGCGCGGGGCGTGGAGGACGGCTGCGGCACGGGGGTCACCGGCGGGTGCGGCGTCCGGACGGGTCGTGAGCCGCGCGGGACTGGCGTCGCGGGGCGGGTTCGTGCTCGCCGTCGGCCACCGGTGCCGGCGTGTAGAACGGCTGGAGGAACAGGCTTCCGTACCGGTCGTTCTGGGGCGTGGTGAGCGCTCCGGGGTGGGGTTGCTCGGCGATGGGGTGGCTGAAGAGCGAGTTGTCCAAAGTGGAGGTAGTGATCAGGTTTCCTTTCGGTGGATGCCACTGGTGGGCGGCGCCGTCCTGGGCCTGTCTGAGCTCAGTGGCGGCCGCCACACGCTGTCGACGTGTCCGGTGGCGGGCTCGGCCGGCATCAGCCGCAGCCGTGGTTCGATGGGCCCGAGGGCGGCGCAGGTTCGACCACTCGCGCTCGAAATGCTCCCGGACGCCACCCAGCGTACACGACGACTGCGGGCTGTGCCGATGGGTGAGCCGCCAGTGTCGATCGAGCGGCTGATCGCGCGAGGTTGCGCGACGGTTCGCGGCCCGCCACCCGGACGCCGAGGTGGCCCGGCACCGGTCGTGGGACCCGCCCGGTGTCCGAAGTGGACGCCGCACGGCACGTGGCCGGGCTGTCGGCCGGGCAGTGGACTCGGCGCCACAAGGCAGGCCGTGGCGGTCGGGGCGTGCCGCCCGCTTCGGTCGCCACCAGGATCCGGGTGATGGTGTCGGTGTTGTAACGGGTGCCGGTGTTCTTCTCGGCCTGGGCGTGGGCGACGGTGAGGTCGTACTGCCCGGGATCCCGGACCGCGTCGGCGCGCGGACGGGTCAGCGTGCCGCTGTTGCCCAGCCAGCCGACGGAGGAACCGCCGGACGCCCAGGTGCCGGGCGGCCAGACAGGGTGAGCCCCAGCGTGCTGCGGCCGAGGCCGGCCCAGGACGTGGACAGCCGGTAGTAGCCGTCCTCGGCGGCGGACAGGAACGTGGTGACCTTTTGCCCCGGCGCCAGGACGACCGCGCCCGGCGCGAGGACCTGGAGCGCGCCCGCGCCGTGGTCGACCGTGCCGCCGGAGCGGCGTGCGGGTCCTCCGCGCATAGCCGTAGAGCTTGGTATCGGCGATCACCGCGCTCGACCGCCCGACCCCAGTGCCCGGGCCGCCCGGTTGGGGCGGTAGCCCAGCCGTTCCATGACCTCCCGGACCTGGCGCCGGGTGCCGGGGTTGATGTTGGCGAGTCGTTCAGCACCCGTGACACGGTTTGGGAGGAGACGCCCGCGGCGGCCGCGACATCGCGGATGCTGGGCGAGGCGGAGGAACGTCGTGTCACCCTGACATCGTCATCGGCGCGGATCGCGGCGTCGAAGCCCCTCGTCCGGCCGGTGGTGCGGGGCCGCGTGGTTGACCAGCACTGTCACTTCGCGGCGGCGGCGAGCTTCTTGCGCGCCACTCGCTTGCGCGGCGCCTTCTCGGGGGCCGCGGCATGGGCGGCTTGGGCCTCGTCGTAGGCGGAGATCACCTCGGAGGACAGCCGTCCTCGTTCGGACACCACGTAGCCGTTCGAGTTGGCCCACGCCCGGATCTGCTGGTTGCGTTCCCGGTCGGCCGTCGTGACCGTGGTCGACTGGCCGGTCGCGACGCGGAGTTTCCGCCCGCCGACGCGGCGGCCGGCGGCGACGAACCGGGCGAACTCGACGCGCAAGGCGGCGGCATTGTCGTCGGAGAGGTCGATTTCGTAGCTGACGCCGTCCAGGGTGAAGGGGACGGTCTGGGTGGCGGTGCTGCCGTCGAGGTCGTCCAAGATCTCGACGCGAACTTTCTGTGCCACGTGAATACTCCTTGGTCCGAAGAGGTGGTGCGGGCTGAAGTGGTGGTGCACAATGCGCGAGGTCTGGACAGAGTGTATCTGTTCACGGCCAAGTGGGCAATTTCTCCCCGGCACACGATCGTATCAAGCTCGGGGCGGAGAACCGGCCGTGAATCGCGAACCAGGGGTGGCGCGGTCGGTCATCTTCCTTTGCGGACAATGCCGGTTCGGCCTGACGATCCACTTCAGACGATCGCTTACGCACGCCGTGCCGTCCATGACCGGCACACAGGAAATGAAGTAGGACCATTCGGAGCAGTCGCGGACTTCGCGACCGGTCCGGCCCGCGCTGACGGCCGGGGACGCCTCCGATTTCGTCGATGATCGGGGTGAAGAATTGACGGCCGTGGCCGGCATCGCTCGCCCCACCGCTTCGCCATTCGGCGAACCGTTCACCACAGGGATACCTGCCCGCGGTGAAAATGGGAACGCTCCCAGATTCGGCCGCCGAAACGCCGTGCGGACTGCGACCAGCGGGTGTTTCGCGGTCCGCCGCGCCGGGTGCCCGGCGCGCGGACTACGGCGGATGGCCGCGCACGGCGCCGCTGAACCGCCCATCGACGGCGCCGATGCTTTACACGGCGGACCTGGCTACCTACTTTCGATCCGGAAGCGCTCCCAGAATCGAGGAGGCGGAGTGCACGCTTCGACGATGAAGTCCGTGTCCCGAGTGCTCGTGGTGCTGCTCGTGCTCGGCCTGGCGGTGGTGGTCCCGGGGCTGGTCCCGGCCGCCCGCGCCGCCACCGGCAAGTTCGCCTACGGCGAGGCCCTCCAGAAGTCGATCTGGTTCTACGACGCGCAGCGGTCCGGCGTGCTGCCCGCCGGCAACCGGGTCTCCTGGCGCGGCCCGTCCGCCCTCGGCGACGGCAAGGACGCCGGCCTGGATCTCACCGGCGGCTTCTACGACGCCGGCGACCACGTCAAGTTCGGGCTGCCGTTCGAGTTCAGCATGACCATGCTGGCCTGGGGCGCGCTGGAAAACCGCGCCGCCTACCAGAATTCCGGCCAGTGGCAGTACCTGCTCTCGAACCTGCGCTGGGGCGACGACTGGCTGATCAAGGCGCACCCGCAGCCCAACGTGCTCTACGGCCAGGTCGGCAAGGGGGACGACGACCACAAGTGGTGGGGTCCCGCGGAGACCATGACCATGGCCCGGCCCGCCTACCGCGTCGACACCTCCTGCCCCGGTTCCGATCTCGCCGGCGAGGGCGCCGCGCAGATGGCCGCCGGCTCGCTGGTCTTCAAGGCCGACGACCCCGCCTACGCGGCCACCCTGCTCACCCACGCCAAGCAGCTCTACTCGTTCGCCGACAACTACCGAGGCGTCTACTCCGACTGCATCACCGACGCCCAGAGGTTCTACAAGTCCTGGAGTGGCTACCAGGACGAGCTGGTGTGGGGCGCGATCTGGCTCTACAAGGCCACTGGCGACGCCGGCTACCTGACCAAGGCGCGCGCCGAGTACGCGAAGCTGTCCACCGAGCCGCAGACCACCACGCGCTCCTACCGCTGGACGCTGGCCTGGGACGACAAGTCCTACGGCGCGTACGCCATGCTCGCTCAACTCACCGGCGACCCCGGGTACGTCGCCGACGCCAACCGCTGGCTGGACTGGTGGACCACCGGCGTCAACGGCCAGCACGTGCCCTACTCCCCGGGCGGTGAGGCCGTGCTCGACCAGTGGGGCTCGCTGAGGTACGCCGCCAACACCGCGTTCGTCGCCCTCGTCTACTCGGACTGGCTGCGGACCACCGACCCGGCCCGCGCCACCACCTACCACGACTTCGGCGTGCGGCAGATCAACTACGCGCTCGGCGACAACCCTCGCGGCGCGAGCTTCGTGGCCGGGTTCGGCGTCAACCCGCCCCGCAACCCGCATCATCGCACCGCGCACGGCTCCTGGGCCGACAGCATCCTCGAGCCCACGGCGAGCCGGCACATCCTGTACGGCGCGCTCGTCGGCGGCCCCAGTGCGGCCAACGACGCGTACACCGACGACCGCAGCAACTACACCATGAACGAGGTGGCGCTCGACTACAACGCCGGCTTCACCGGCGCGCTGGCCCGGCTGTACGGCGAGTACGGCGGCGCACCGCTGGCCGGCTTCCCGGCGAAGGAAACCCCGGACGGCCCGGAGATCCTGGCGCAGGGTGCGCTCAACCAGCCCGACGGCGCCACGTTCACCGAGGTCAAGGCCTACGTGATCAACAAGTCGGCGTGGCCGGCGCGCACGTTCACCGGCTCGCTGCGCTACTACTTCACGCTCGACGGCGCCACCACGCCCAGCCAGATCTCGGTGACCTCCGCGTACAACCAGTGCGACGCGCCCGCCGTGCGCCAGTTCTCCGGCCCGGTGTACTACGTCGACGTGACGTGCGCCGGCGGCGTCGCCCCCGGCGGCCAGTCCCGCTACCGCAAGGAGGTGCAGTTCCGGATCAGCAGCGCCGGAACCTGGGACCCCGGCAACGACTGGTCGCACACCGGCCTCGCCCCCAGCGGGACCGCGCCCGCGGAGAACCCGCGGCTCGTGCTCGCGCAGGGTTCCGCGGTGGTGTGGGGCAACCAGCCCGGACAGTCCACAGGGGACACGACCCCGCCGACCGCGCCCACCGGGATCACCGCCACCCCCGGCAGCACCAGCGTCGGTCTCGTGTGGACCGCCGCCACCGACGACGTCGGCGTCGCCGGGTACGACGTGCTGAACTCGGCCGGTGCGGTGGTGGGCAGCTCCACGAGCACCAGCTACCAGGTCACCGGCCTCACCCCCGCCACCGCGTACACGTTCTCGGTGCGCGCCCGGGACGCCGCCGGCAACCAGTCCCCGGCCGGCGGCCCGGTGGCGGTCACCACCACGACCGGCGGCGACCCGGGCTCCGGCTCGCTCGCCGTGCAGCAGCGCGGCGGCACCACCGACAACCAGATCCGCACCGGTCTCCAGATCGTCAACCGGGGCAGCACGGCCGTCGCCCTGAACAGCGTCACCGCGCGCTACTGGTTCACCGGCGACGCCACCAACCCCAGCTACCAGATCTGGTGCGACTACGCGGTTCCCGGCTGCGGGAACGTCACCCTGCGCGTCGTGAAGCTCAGTACGCCGCGCCCGGGGGCCGACGCCTACGTCGAGGTCGGCTTCAGCGGCGGCACCCTCGCCGCCGGCGCGAACACCGGCGAAATCCAGGTGCGGGTCGCCAAGGCCGACTGGTCCGCGTTCAACCAGGCCGACGACTACAGCTACCGCACGGCGTCGTCGTTCACCGACCTCGCCACCGCCACCGCCTACCGGTCCGGCGCCCTCGCCCGGGGCACCGAACCCTGATCCGCACTGTTCGTTCCAGTTTCAATCTGGAACTGTTATACGGAGTTTCGGCGTTGCTCCCCCCGCGGGGACGGCCCGGTCGCTATGGTCAAGGCGTGACCAGCAATCCCACGACGCGCGACCACAACAAGGTGGCGGTCCTCGAGGTAATCCTGGCCCGGGCGCCGTTGACGCGGAACGAGCTCATCGAGCTGACGGGCTTGAGCAAGGCCACGGTGTCGAGGGCGGTGGAAGAGCTCCGCGCCGACGGCTTCGTCGTCGACAGCGGGGTCGACGAGGTCACCGGCCGCGGCAGGCGGTCGACCTACCTGGACGTGCCCGTCACGAGCGGGCACGTCGCCGGGATCAGCTTCGGCATGCAGACCACCGGGGTCCTGGTGGCCGACCTCCGTGGACGCGAGGTCCACCACGTGGTCGTGCCGACCGGGAACCACGCGGACGCCGGCGCCGCCGCCGAATGGCTGGTCGGCTTGGTCAAGGAGACCAGCCAGGCCGCGCAGGGACCCCTGCGCCAGATCGTCGTCGCGGTGCCCGGCCGCGTCCGGAACGGCACGGAGATCTTCAGCCCGGCCAAGTCGATGAAGGTCTTCGCGGGCCCGGATCTCCAGCGGGCCGTGGAGGGCCTGGCCGGCGCTCCCGTGCTGTTCGACAGCGACGCCAACGCGTCCCTGCTCGGTATCCTGGCCGAGGACGCCGGCATCAGGAACGCCGCGCTCTTCACCGTGAGCAGCGTGCTGAACTTCGCGAGCTGTACCGAACACGAGATCGCCCGGGGCCGCACGCCCGCGTTCGGCGGCATCGGCGTCCTTTCCGCGGGAGCCGGCGACGAGACCCTCGACGCACTCCTGAGCACCCGCGGCCTGCTCCGGTTCGCCCGGGGGCGGGGACTTCGCCTGAAGCGCGTCGAAGAACTGTGGCAGGGGCGCCACGACGAGGCGCGCGCCGAAGTGCTGGAGGCGTTCACGACGGCGATCGTGACGGCCACCAGCGCCGTCGCGGTCACCTTGGACCCCGAGACGGTGTACTTCGCGGGCCGGTTGGGCCCCCTCGTCGAGGAAGTCCTGCCCGCCGTGCGCCGCCGGCTCGGCAAGCTCCTGCCGGCGGCGCCCGAAGTCAAGACGGTGACGCAGGTGTTCGGTCTGTCGACGGCGCGCGGAGCGGTGTTCGCCGGTCTGGCGGAGGCCCAGCGCAGGCTGCTGGACGCGGTGCTCGAGGCGCGCCGTCAGGGGCAGAATGTAGAGCAGGCGCCGGCCTTCTGAGCCGCCGAGGTCCGTTGCCCAGTGGCTTCAGCGGCTTTCCGCCGCCATTCGCACGCCGAGACCGATCAGGACGGCGCCGCTGATCGCGTCGAGACGGCGCCTCACCGTGGAGCGGCGGAACCACTCGCCGGCGCGGCCGACCAGTGCCGCCAGCGTCAGGTAGAGGCCGATCTCGATGGCCACCTGCAGCAGGGCGAGCAGCGCGGTGGTGGCGAACAGCGGCCGGTCGGCCGGCACGAACTGCGGGTAGAACGCGATCATGAAGGCGGCCGCTTTCGGGTTCGCCAGCATGACCACCATTCCCTCGCCGAACGCCTTCACCCAGCCCCTGGCCGAAGCGTCCGCCGTGGACTCGGCGCCGGGATCCGCCGCGGCCTCACTCCCGCGGCCGCGCCATGCCGAACGCCAGGCCTTGACGCCCAGGTACAAGAGGAATCCGGCGCCGGCGACGCGCAGGACGACCAGCGCGATCTGCGAGGTGGCGACCAGCGCCGCCAAACCGGCGGCGGCGAACAGCGCCCACAGGTACAGCCCCGCCTCGAGCCCGAGCACCGTCGGCACCGCACCGGCGAACCCTCGCAGGGCCGCACGACGCAGGATCAACGCCATCGCCGGCCCGGGAGAGGCCGAGATCAGCAGCACAGCGACGACGAAGGCGGGCAACGACCCCAGAAGATCCATAACGACATCATGGCGGGGGCAAACGCTCCGGATCAACCAAGGCACGTCCGTCGCGCGGAGGCGCCGCACTCTGCCCGTTCGGACTCCCGAATGGTCCTGGCCGAAGGAGGCTCGGCCGGTCAGCCTGAGCGGGTGGGCGGTGAAACGGATCGGACGCCGCCGGCGGGGGACGTTGATCGTGCGGCGTCCGCCCGCCGCGACTGCCTGCCGGAAAACACGACCCGGGACGGGACCGCCGATCCGGCCGTCTCCGGCCTCGTCGAGGGCCGGCACAAGATGAGAATCGCCCCCGACCCGCGCGCCATCCTCGCCCTTCAGCGCGCCGCCGGAACGCGTGCGGTGTCCCGGCTGCTGGCCGATCAGCGCCCCCGTCCGGTTGTGCAACGCCTGGAGTCGCCGCGCTCACCGGCGCCCGCTGCCCCGGCCGGCCCGATCGGCGACCGGAGCCCGGCGGGTCCCGCCCCCGCCGAAAGTGCCGCCGTCACGACCGGTCCGGGACCGGCCGGCGGCCCGGTGACGGCTGGAACCCCACCCGCCGCGCCGCCCTCCACCGGCCCTCCTGCTCCCTCGGTCGCTCCGGCCGAGTCCGTCGAATCCCCGCCCGCCGTCGCCCCGCAGGCTGCTCCTGTCCCGGCGTCGGCTGCGGACGCGCCGACGGGACCCGGCCCAGGAGGCGGTACCGGTCTTGCGGAGCTCGACGATCGGGCCGCCGCCCGCTCACAGGCCATCGTCGCGACCACCGCCGAGCGCAAGGGCCAGGTGCGGACAGCGGCGACCACCGCCGCGGCCGCCGTGGCCGCCGCCGCGACCGTTGAGCAGGACCGGACCACGCAGGCGCTGACCGCGGCGCTGGAACAGGTCCGGATCTCGTTCGGCAGCGCCCGTGACGGGATCCAGGGACAGCGCAGGACCAGCCTGGACAACGTGCGCGACGCCGCGCGGACCCGGCGCGAGGCGGTCGACGCGACCACCCGGGATCAGAAGAAGGCGCTGCTCGACCTGGGCGAGGACAAGGCCAAGGCCGCCTTGGCCGCCGGCGACACCGAAGCCGGCCGGATGACCAGGGAGAGCGCCGGCAAGGCCGCCCGTGCGCTCGCGATCGGCGAGGAGAAGGTCGGCCAGTACCGCGGCTACGACCGGGCGTCCCGGATCGCCGCCGCCGCCCGGGAGATGGCGGGCGCCGCGGCCGACCGGATGACCACGCAGGCCGGCGAGGTGGCCGCGGCCGTGCGCAAGGACGCCGGCGACCTGGCCGCGAAGATCCGCCGGGAGGCACAGGACGGGGCGGCCAAGTTCGACGAGGCCGGTGCCGCCGCCCGGCGCACGATCGACGATGCCGAGCGCAAGAGCGTCCAGGACGTCGACAAGGCCGCCGACGACGCGATCGCGGGACTGCGCGGTCAGGCCGACCAGCTCACCGGTCAACTGCGCCAGGCGCTGGACGCCGCGTCGGGCCAGCTCGCTCTGGCCGGTCCGGCGGCGACGGCGGGGATGAGCGGGCAGGCGGCGCAGGGCGAGGCCGCGCTCGACCGGCAAGCGACGCAGGCCGACGCCGCGATCACGGCGTTCACCGCAGACGTCGCGCAACGGCTGTCCGGAGTGTCGCCGGCCGCGGCGGCTCCCGTCGTCGCCGAGGCCGACGCGCACCTCGCGGCGTCGCTGGCCGAGTTCGACAGCGCGCAGGCCGGCCAGGTCGGCGACACGGTCGGCGCGTTCCAGGCCGGTGGCGCGGACGGGCAGGCCAGGCTGGCGGCCGGGACCGGACAGCTGGTCGGCCCGCTGCTGCAGGCCGCGGCCCGGTTCGAGACCACGGCCGCCGACACGGCGACCAAGACGACCGGCTCGATCAGCCAGGCCGAAACCACCGCGACCGGAGCGATGGAGAAGGCCGCCGGCGACCTGGACAAGAGCCTCAAGCAGCAGGTCACGGACAGCGGCACCCGCTGGGACGGCCAGATCGCCGAGGCCGGCCGGCAGATGCGCGGGAAGGTCGACGACGCGCTCGCCGCCCAGCAGCGGGAACTGGACGGCCTCGGCGGCAAGATCTCGGAGAAGGCCGAGGAGATCGAGCACGAGAGCTGGTGGGAGCGGGCCCTCGGCTTCGTCGGCGGGATCATCGTCGGCCTCTTCGAGGAGCTGTGGGACCTCGTCAAGGGCCTGCTCATCGTCCTGCTGGTGGTGCTGGCGCTCGCGGTGGTCGTGCTGCTGATCGCCGTGGCGATCGCGCTGATCGTCGGCGGCTTCGAAGGCATCCTGCTCGCCATCGCGTTCGTGCTGGCGGTGGTCGAGATCGCCGAAGCGATCCTGGCCGTCCTCGCCGTGGTCGGGCTGATCCTGCTCGTCGTGGTGGTCGCCTGGCGGGTCTACCAGGCCTGGGTGCGCGACGACCTGTCCGACTACGAACGCGGCAAGCTGATCGGCCGTTCGATCACCGACATTCTCTCGGTGTTCCTTCCCGGCCGGGTGCTGGCGCGGCTGCGCGGCTGGCTGCGGTTGCGGCAGCTGGCCCGGCTGGTCGGCGGGGAAGCCCGGCTGGCCGCGCTGATCACCTGGGCGGGCGGGGATCTGGCCGCCGTGGAGCGACTGGCTGCCGAACTGCGCAGTGTCGACGAGTTCGAGGTCCTGCTGACCCGCACGGCGAGCCTGGAGGAGTTCCTCCAGCTGCGCCGGCTCTGCAACAACGATCTCCCGCTGACGATCCGGATGCTGGGCCGGGCCCGGGCGGCCGAGCTGATCCCGGCGATCGCCGACTTCGGCGGCGACGTGGTGTTCCTCGACCGGCTGCTGGGCGAGCTGGGCACGATGGCCGAGGCGCGGCGGATGCTCGGACTGGCCGGCGGGGACGTGGCGCGACTGCGGCGCTGGGTCACTTTCTTCGAGGGTGCCCGCAATGCCGAGGCCGCCCTGGGGCAGGCCGGCCGGGACGCCGCGCTGCTGGACGAACTGGTCGCCCGCACCGCGAACCGGGCCGAGCTGGCCCGGCTGCTGCTGCGGTTGAACGGCAACGCGCCGCTGCTGCGGGACCTGCTGCTGCTCACCGATGACGTCCCGCAGCTGGACCGGATGCTCGGGATGCTGACGAACGACGGGGTGGAGCTGCGCCGGCTCCTGCAGCTGGCCGGCGGTCGTCCGGCGGCCGCCGCCGTCGAGCAGCTGATGCAGCTGGCCCGCGCCGAGGGCCGCGCCGCCTCGAACATCGAGGCCCTGCTGAACGAGGCCGGCGGCAACCCGGCCGAGGTCCTCCGGCTGCTGAACATCGCGCGCCGGTTCGCCGGCCGCCAGGTCGCACCGGCGAACATCGTGCCCGCACCGGGCTACGCCGGCGCCGACCTGCGGCACTTCCTGATCGGACACACGTACTCGTTCTTCGACTTCACCACCGCGGGCGCGCAGGGGAAGACCTTCTGGCCTCCCTCCGGCGCCGGCGGTGACCTGGCCAGGGTGCAGGCCGACCTGCAGGCGACCTGCGCGGCCCTGTCCACCCCGGGCAGCACGGCGCAGCGCATCGCGGGCGGCGTACCGACCGGGCCGGTCTTGCCGACCCCGGTCACGGTCGTGCCGCCCGCGGTCGCGCCCGGCGCCGGCCAGATTCGCGGACCGGTGGAGATCGGCGCGTTCCAGTTCGGTACCCGGGGCGCCGCGCCGCACACGGTCGGACAGTTCTTCCCCCGGCCCGCCCCCGGTTTCGAGCATCACACGCAGCGGTTGCTGCATGCCATCCGCGAGATCATGGCGATTCTGTAGGGTGACTGACGTGGCCATTGCCGTGCTGTTCTCGCTCCGGGTCGCCGTGGACGTCACGGTCGGCGAGGGAGACCTGCCCACCGTCCTGGACGCGGCGGCCGACAAGATCGGCCCGGACCGCCTGCCCGGCCGGCTGATTCTGATGGCGCCGGGCCAGCCCGTGGCCTACATCGAGGACGACGACCTCGAGTTCACCGTCCAGCAGGTGCTGGAGGCGGTGCCCGAACTGTCCGCGGGAAGGCCGTTCGGGATCGGCTTCAGCGAGGCCCCTGGCGGGGTGGAACTCACGCCTGCGGGCGGGGACGTCCGGGTCAGCGCCGAGTACTTCAAGCCGTTCGCGGCCCCGGCCGCCGAGCTGGTCCCCGCCCTGCTCGCCTGTTGCGAGCGGTTTGTGGCGTTCGTGCGCAAGGCCTACCCGGACCGGCCGGACGTCCTGGAGCGGATTGCCCAGCTGGATCCCTGGCTGGCCGGCGCCCGCGACGCAGTCGCCCGCGCATAAATCACCTCACGAGTCCCTCCCGGACGGCGGCGCGGCCTGAGGTGTCCTTTGTGGAGGATCCTCGTCGGTGAAGACGCGGTCGAGCTGGTGGTCGATCAGTGTCACCGCCCGCTCCGGGCTGATCTGGTTCAGCAAGACACCGCCTTGAAGGCCGGATGCGGCGGCTAGCAGGAGTTCGGCCTCGGCGCGGTTGTCGATGGCCGGGTCGACGTCTCCGCGGCGCTTTCCCTCGTCGATGAGCATGGCGGCCAGCTCTTCCAAAGCGGGGGGCGCGGCGGCGGCTACGCCTGTCAGGTCCGGGTCCGTCAGGAAGCGGACGAAATATGCCGCGTACACCACGTGCCGGAGCCGCCGCTGTTCGTCCAGTGGAAGCAGTTCCAGCAGCAGCCCCCGCAGCAGGGCGCGCGGTCCGGGATCGGTGCCGAGGGCGGCGATGCGTTCCTGGCCTGTCCGCTCGGCGTCCGCGTTGAGCAGTTCCAAGGCGGAGAGCAGCAGGCCACTGCGGGTCCCGAAGTAGTACTGCACCAGCCTCATCGAGACGCCGGCCTCGGTGGCGACCTGGCGCAGGGTGACGCTTTCCAAGCCGTGGCGCGCGGCCAGCCGCCACACCGCCTCGGCGATCTGGCGGCGGCGTTGCTCATGGTCTGCGGGACGCGCCATGCGTCATGTCTAGCACGGTGTGGTGCGGTCGCATCAAAACGGGTTATGATGCGATCGCACCAGAACTTGGGGGAAGGGAACCGACGATGAGCAAGTACGTGGCGTTGCAGATCCTGGGCATGGTGGTTCTGGCGCTGGGCGGTCAGGGAGTCGTCCGGCTGCTGATCGACCACGACCGGGCGGGACTGCTGAGCTGGCTGCCGGGTGGCTTCGCGGCCTGGTTGACCGGTCACTGCGTCATCGCGCTGGTCGGCGTCCTGCTGACGGGCTGGGCGGACACCCGACGCAAAAGGCGGGAAACGTCCTGATGGCACGGTGTCAGCGGCTTCACCGATCAGAAATCCTCCGCCACGTCGTCAGTTCTGGTAGCCCTCAAGCACCGGTGGAAGGATTGACGACCATGACCGACGCCAGACCGCTGGGCGCCGACGAGGCCACGTTCATCGCGGCGGCCCGCTCGGGCGATCCGGCGCGGTTCGCGCTCATCACGGAGCGTCACCGGCGTGAGCTGCAGGTGCACTGCTACCGGATGCTCGCGAACTACGAGGACGCCCAGGACATGACGCAGGAGACGTTCCTGCGAGCGTGGAACAAGCGGGAGACGTTCAAGGGCCACGCCGCGCTGCGGACCTGGCTGTACCGGATCGCGACGAACGTCTGCCTCGACTTCCTGGAGAAGCGCGACGACCGCACACCCGTGCCGTCCGGGCTGCCGGACGCCGGCTCCGAGGTGCTGTACCTGCAGCCGTACCCCGACCGGATGCTCCCCGAGGACCCGCAGGAATCGGTGGTGGCGCGGGAGACGATCGAGCTGGCGTTCATCGTCGCCGTCCAGCACCTGCCGCCGCGGCAACGGGCGGTGTTCGTCCTGCGCGACGTCCTCGGCTGGCCGGCGTCGAAGGTCGCCGAGGCCCTCGAGCTGACCGTCGCATCGGTGACCAGCGCACTGCAGCGGGCACGCGTGACGATGCGCGAGCAGCTGCCTGGCCGCCGCCTCGACTGGCGGAGTCCCGCCGCCCACGAGCTGTCGGATGACGAGCGCGGCGTGGTGAAGTCGTACATCGACGCTCATGAGCGCAACGACCTCGACGGGCTGATGTCCCTGCTGCGCGACGACCTGCGCTTCGTGATGCTGCCCGAGCGGGGCACCTTGGTCACGACGGCCAAGGACGCGGTGGACGGCTGGGTGTCCGGTGGGCTCTTCCAGCGCGGCTACGACGACTGGCGCGGTATCGCCACGATGGTCAACCGCACGCCGGCAGCCGTGCTGTACCTCCGCGCCCCCGGCGACCCGGAGTATCGGCTGTTCGCCGTCGCGGTCCTGCACATCGTCGACGGGAAGATCGCCGAGCTCACCGGATTCGACGCCACCGGCAAACCATGGCTGGGCCTGGCTACGACACTGTGATCACGTGTGTCCATCGTCGACGAGTCCAGCGCACGGGCCGCCGTCACCGCGGGCACCACCGCCCCGCCGGCGGGGCGGTAGTGCCCGTGTTCATCGCCTCGTCTCGTATCGGGTCAGTACCACGCCGTCGGGAAACGTCCGCGTCTCCACGAGGTTCAGGTTCACCCAGCTGTCCAGCGCCGTGAAGAACGGCGTGCCGCCGCCCACCAGGACCGGGTAGGTGGCCAGCTGGTACTCGTCGATCAGCCCGGCCCGCATGGCAGTCCCGGCGAGCGTCGCGCCGCCGATGCTCATCGGGCCGCCGTCCTCGGCCTTGAGCCGGGTGATCTCGGCGACCGCGTCGCCGGCGACCAGGCGGGTGTTCCAGTCGACCTTGTCGATCGTCGAGGAGAACACGACCTTCGGCGTGTCCCGCCAGTTCCGCGCGAACTCGATCTCCGCCGGGTTGGCGCCCGGCTGTTGGTCGCCGGTCGGCCAGTAGGAGCTCATCGTCTCCCACAGCTTGCGCCCGTACAGCGTCAGATCGCTCGCCCGCTCGTGGTCGAGCCACCACTGGAACAGCTCGTCGCTCGGCGGCCCGCCCCAGCTGATGTCGTCGCCGGTCGCGGCGACGTAGCCGTCCAGGGTCACGTTCATGCCGAAGATCAGTTTCCGCATCATGCCAGCCTCTCGTGAGTCGATCTCCCATGTACAGACGGGCGCGGCGCGGAAACCTCATCGGTGCGCGATCCGTCGCCGATGTCGGCGACTATCGCGAGCACCCGCTGCCTGGTCGCATCGGACAGCCGTCCGGTGCCGTTGAGCGCGTTCGACACCGTGACCGTGGACACCGATCGAGCGTAGGACGCGATGCCTGTCTCGACTGATAAATTCAAAACGTCGCAACATCCTCACATCCTTTTGTGCGATATGTTTAGCCCGTCTGGCCGACCTGCAAACGGGCCTTCAGTAGCTGTCATATATTTGTCCAGTGACGCTGGAACCTGACCCCGCTGGAGTCGCAAGCCGCATTGACCTGCGGAAATGCGACGCTGCGGTCTATTTCGAGTCCCGGTCGCGCCAATTGCGTCTGTAGAATCTGTCGAATGCCGTACTCGATCCGTAGTGCCTCGGCTACGGTGATTGTGCGGCTGTACGGTCCGGCTGATCGCTCCTTGATCGGTTCGACTGGTCGGCCGGGCCGATCTCCGGGCTTGTCGGGAGCTGGGGGTCGTGGGCACGCAGCGATGAGCGGGAGGGGTTCACGCGGCCGTGGCACAACCACACACTGGCGTCGATCCGTGGCTGGCGAGAGTCGACGTGGAGATCAGGAACAGCAGCAGCACTGAGTCGTCCGGCGCGTCCGGTGCGGGGTTCAGCCTCTCAGTAGCTGAAGCCGGCGCGGTGCTTTCTCAAGCGCAAAGCACGCGAAAAAAGCTCGAGAAACTGCAGCGGCAGACCGAGATCTTGAGGCAGGTGAGCCCCGCGGCGCACGATCCGGCGAGTGTCGAGTACAACGCGCGGTTGGCGAACGGCCGGGGGGTCTTCGATGTGGCCAAAGACCACGTCGACGCGGAAGTCGCATACCTGGACGAACTGATCGCAAAGGTCGAGCAAGCCTTTCGGGTGACGACAGGGTATGAATCCGAGGCAGCGCATGACCTCGCTGCCAGGTCCCATGGGGGTGTCGCGGGATGAACCGCTGGCATGTCCTCGCCGTCGTGCTTTCCGCTGTGGGGCTGGTGGCTGGGTGCTCCCCGCGCGACGGAGATGGTGCGGGCACGTCGGGAAGCGCGCTTCCCGCTTCTCCTGGTGAGAACGCATCTTCTGCCAGCTTGCCTTATGCGGGAGCCCCGAAGGTTGCCAACCCGATGCCGTCAACCGTTCTCTCCGGAGATCCCTGTATCGATGCCCTGACACCCGAGCAAGTTGTGGCTGCAGTGGGCGTTGAGGCGCCCGGCAAGCGTGAAGACTTACCACAGATCGGTCCGGCGTGCGCGTGGTCCAACACTGACACCGGAGGGGCGGTGGGAGTCTCGTACACGATCAACACCCACGTCGGACTGAGTGGCGTTTACGCCAACACACAGCCCAATTCCGCGGTGTGGAGGGAACTTCCACCAGTGCGGGGCTTTCCCGCGGTCGCACACGCCGGAAGCAAAGGTGGTGCGATCCCAGTCGGTTTCTGTCAGGCGAGCATCGGACTCGCGGACAGTTTCTCCATCGATGTCAGCCTCACGTTGGGATCAAGCAAGAAACACACCGAAGACGCGTGCATCCTGATCACTCAGATCGCTGACATGACGGTCGCGACTCTGAAGGCAAAGGTGGGTTCCTGATGTTCCCCTTCGACCAGCTGGGACATGCCGCGAACGCCTTGATCCGCGAAGCCGAGCAGGCGAGAACTGCGCTCGTGCAGTCGGTCGACGATGCGCTGGGATGGGCTGGCGATCTCTTCTCCGGTGATGTCGGTGTCCAGGCCATGCCGGTCGCGGACGTGGTCAACTACGTCATCGACGGTGACAGCACAAGCTGGGCCGACAGTGGCGCCAAGTCCGGCACGATCGGCGCCGATCACCACGAAATCGCCGGCGACTTGACGGCTGTGCTGAACAATCTCGAGCCGACGTGGACGGGCAAGGGGGCGGATCGTGCTCGTGAGCGGATCAAAGCCTTCAGCGACCTGATCAGCGCGGCAGCCACGACCTTGAGCTCCAACGGCGGCAACGTCACGGATGCCGCCTACGGATTCGAACTGGCCAGGCGCTCGATGGAGCCGATGGGTGCTCCGCCCGACAAGACCTTCTTCGACGTCGCGGCTCCCTGGGATACCGACACCGAAGAAGCCGTTGCGACCTACAATGCCAAGGCGGAGAAGAACCTCGCTATCTACAACGCCTACGCGAAGCACCTGAATAGTCAAGGTCAAGGACTCTCCGGTGACTACGGCCGGCTGGCGCCCGATCAGATGGCCGGTTCAGCTGACAGTTTCCGCGTGACAGGCGAACGCGACGTCGTCAAGCCGGACCGTCCGCAGGTGGATACGACTTCACCGGACATTCCGTCTGAGAAACGTATCCACGCGGCACCACAGGCCGACGAGGTGGAGCCAGGTGAGACCGCAAGCCGCGGCACCGCAGGCGACACGAGCGAGACTGACCCGAACAACAGTGTTACGCGACAGCACGATCAGACGACCGCTGCCGGACTCACACCCTCATGGCGTGAGCCGGGTTCTCCGGCCCTGAGTGAATCCAGTTCGACGCAACTCGGGCGCGGCGCTGGGGCGCAGGTTCGTGACCCGGCTGAGCCGCGGCTCCTGGCGATTCCGCCTGGGTCGACTCAGGGCTTGCGGGGCGGCGAGGTGGATGAACGCGGCAACAGGGCGCGTCGCGGAGCCGGAATGCCAGGCGCTGCCATCCGTGGCAGCGCAAGCAAGGAATTCGTCGGCAATCGGGGTGGGGCCGGAGCAACGGGCGCGGCAACCCCGAACGGACGTGTCGCCGCGGAGGACAGGGAGCACAAGCGCAAGTACATTCGCGACGACAGCAGCTTGTTCACCGACGATGTCGACGAACTGGTCGATCCTCGCACCGGCCTTCCCCCGACACCGCCGACCATCGGCACCTGACG
Source organism: Amycolatopsis sp. NPDC051128 (assembly GCF_040682715.1). Taxonomy (NCBI): domain Bacteria; kingdom Bacillati; phylum Actinomycetota; class Actinomycetes; order Pseudonocardiales; family Pseudonocardiaceae; genus Amycolatopsis; species Amycolatopsis sp. NPDC051128. The sequence continues at coordinate 28,447 of NZ_JBFBBN010000007.1, forward strand.
CCCTCCGCGCACGCGCCATGGCCTTCCCCGCCCTGTCGTCCCGCATCACGGAGTGTGTTTCGTGGCTGTCATCGACAGACCCCTCATCCTCCCCAAACTCGCCTTCCTGACTGCCTGGAGCATGCTTGACATCGGGGAGATGCCGCCGGCGTTCGGCACCGGCCTGCAGCACTGGACCAGTGCGGACGGCCGTCGCGAGCTCGAGTCCAGGACCATGGTGGCGCTGAACGATCTCGGCTTGGCCCGCAACGACCGGCTGAACGAACTCTGGCGATCGACTGTCGCCGTTCTCGCCGGGGCCGGCCGCGAATACTACGCATTCAGTAACTTCGCGGGTGGACAAGCCTGCTCGGTCCTCATCGCGGCCGGGGATGGTGACGCGATCCGCGCCGTCATCGACGACAAGGTCGTCGCCCAGGAACCGATCGAGGACAGGTGGTTCGCGACTGCGCTTCTCGACACCCTCCCCGACGTTCCAGGCGCCGTCATACGACCGACCCGCGTCGCGCAGGACGATCTCGACTCGATCAACGAGGTGATGCGACGACCGCGCCGCGCCGTTCACCAGATCTACGTCGCGCGTCGCGACTCCGACGGCGAGCGCTGCCGGAGCATGCCGATCAGCGCGATCGATCTTGAAGAGTCCGGGCGCGTGCTCGTGTACACCGACGGTGACGACAACCTCGTCATGATTCCGGGAACCGCGCGGGAGTTCGTCCTGGCTTTGAACAATACGTACGCTGCCCTTGCCGAGCCTTGATGCTGTAACTCAGCGCTTGAGGGCGGCCAGGACTCCCTCGGTCAGCTGTCTTGCTTTGGCACAAGAGGTGGCAATCGGCTCACCTGCGGGACCGTTGAACAGCGTGCCCAGTCCTTGAGCCTGGGCGATGTCGACGATGACCTGGCACGAGGTGAAGCTGCCGTCGGTGCCGGTACTGAGCACCCATTCACCGGCTGGGTAACCGGTCACGACCGTCGACTTGACCTGACTGCCCGGGCCGGTGACGAGCGGAACAGGCCTGGCCTTGGGATAGAACCGAACCTCGGCCGCGGCGGACAGCGGTGGCCCGCTAGACAACCGGCATTGCGCCTGATCGCCGGCGCCGACCAGGACGGTCTCGTGGGCGTCTTCGCGTTCGGGGAGACCGAGCTGAGCTGTGACGTCGGTGGGAACTCCCGAGCAAGGGTTGGCGAGGTAGCTTGAAACGTCGATCGGGGGCGCGGTAATGGGCGCAGGGGTCGCCGAGCTGGGGGGAGGTGCCTTTTCGGGACCGGTGCAGCCGGCCCCGAAAAGGGCGATCGCGAGGCTTCCCAGCGCGGCGCGGCGCATCGTGTCAGCCATCGAGGCGCCTCTGGATCGGGGTGTCAGGGCCGACAACGCCGGTGGGAGCGTGCTGTTCGACCAGCTTCCGCTGTTCCTGCGCGACCTTGGCTTCGAAATCGGCGACCGGGCGGTTGACAGAAGAGAAGTCCTCGTAACGGAACGACGGGGAGTTCACCGTGACGCTCGGCGGCATCGGGGCGATCAGCTCGTTCTTCTCGCCCAGAAGCTCCCGCTCGGCACCCTGGACCCTGCCGAGCGCGTCGCGGATGGTGGCCTGGTAACTGGTCAGGACCTGGCTCTTGCCGGCGTTGTAGCCGGCGGCGGCCTCGGCGAACTTGTCACCATCGACCACGAGCTGCAAGCCGGCGGAGGAGGCACCGATGATGACGCCGGCCGTGGCCGTGAACCAGGCACCGCCGGTGGCGATGCCGAGCACTGCGGAGACGACGCTTGCACTGACCGAAATCACGATCTTCGTGTCGGCTTCGTCGTGCTGCTCGAGAGCTTTGGCAACGGCAGCGCTGGTGGCATCCGCGACCGCGACGTAGTCCCGTCGCGCCTGGACTGCGGCGGCAAGGAGGACCGCCAGCGACTCGACCGTTTTGACCAGGTAATAGGTCTGCTGGCCGAGGAACGCCTGAATCATCGAGATCTGGCGCCGGAACGCGTCGGCCCCGCCGCCTTCCCAGTCCTGCACCGAGTAGTCGATCTTCCGGAACGCGTCGATGATGTCGGACGAGGTCTCCCTGTTCAGGGCGCGGCCGACCTTCTTCATGCGTTCGAACTCGTCGATGATCTTCTGTGGATCGAGGCTGAGCACGTCGTCGGCATCGTCCAGCAGACCTTGCAGCAGCACAGCGCCACCACCGTCGGGGTAAGCCTCCGGAGAGCCGAGCCATTTGCCGTCCGGCTGCTCGTCGTCGAAGAGGTCGATGAGCCTGCGAGCGGCGCGGTCCGCCGCAGAGCGGACCTCGTCGTCGCTTTTCCAGTCACCCATCGCTAGGCCTGCCCGTCGGCGCGACGGTAGAGCGTGACGATCGCTTTGGCCGCCTCGGCAGTCGCATCGACGACTTCGGTTCCGTGCTTCTGGCGGGCTGCGATTTCGTCAGTGAAGCGGGCATAGGCCAACTGGAAATCGTTGACCGCGTCGAGTGTCCCAGAGCCCGCGAGACCCTCATGAGCGTTCAGCACCGAAAGTTGCGCGTTCATGATGTCGCGCAAGGTCGGAAGCGCGCTCTCGCCGACGCGTTGCAGCTCGTCCAGCGCCACCTTGAAGCCATTCCCCACGGGGCCCTCCCACCCTCGTACGGAGCATCTGCTACCAACGATAGTCGGCCAATTGCGGTTGGCAAGGGGCGACGAGCAGTACTCTCGACATCAGGACTGCAGGCCGTTTTCTGCAGTTGAGCATCAAATCTTGTCGTATTTCCCTGTCTCGAGTGCTTGCCCTCCACGGTTATCGCTCGAAAGTCTTGGCCACGACCTGGAGTCGTTCGGTGGCCGGCTTGACGTGGAGCGTGCGGGCGTCGACGACGAGCTGTTCGGCGATCTTGGCCAAGCTGCGCGACAAGTCATTAGGCGCCATCAATGGATCATCGGCCGATCACCCACTATCACCCGTTTGGTTGATGCGAATGCGCTCGTGGACGCACCATTGTTGGTGGCGTGCCTCGTTCGGCGAGAGTGTCAGAGACAAGGAGTGCTTTGCAGTGGGTCAAATTATCACCAAAGGCACGTGGACCAAAGTCACCGCGGGCGGGATCAACCTCAGCGAGCTGAACAAGCCCTTCATTAAATGGGGCGTCCCGGCTGACGACCCCAAGGGCGGGCAAAGCGGGTACGAATTCGTGCCGGTCAGCGCCCATGCGCAACTCGACGGTACCCCGTGCGTGCTGGGCACGTTCATACACCACAACTGGGCGGTGGTGATGGCGCAGACCTCGGAGTTCTCCGCTGTTCTCGACATCGAAGTGCACTTCGCGGACGACAACAAGACTCACCCCTTCAGTGTGACTTTCACCCATTTAGAGACCCCCAACACGCCTGGCTACCAGGACGATATTGTCAAGCTGCCGGTGATCGACCAGCCTGATTTCGTGCACGTCGACGGTGTCGAATACACAGTGGAAATCACCGGTTTCTCGCGGAACGGCATCCCGATCACCGAGTTCCGCAGTCCCGAGGGCGAAAGTAGCAGGGCCGATATCATCGCCACGTTCAAGCCGACGAATTCGCGGGGTAGCTGAACCGACTCTCCGGGACACATCGCCAGGCGACGTAGATCGGCGCGCCGTCCCGCCGGGCCGCACGGATGGACTTCGGGGTCCGTCGGCCGCACGAGCGGGCGGGCAAGCTGGGGGAGATCCGGTTCGGCCCCGCCGTGGTGACGCGGGGTCAGCGGACCGATACGCGATTTCGTAGACTTCTCACGTGGGCAAGGGGCGAGTGGTGGCCAACCGCTACCGGTTGGAGGAGGAGCTCGGCCGGGGTGGCATGGGCGTTGTGTGGCGGGCGGTGGATCTCGAGCTCGGCCGGCAGGTGACGCTCAAGCGAGCGCTCGGCGAGGACGCGGGGCAGATCCGGCGTGAGGCGCGGATCGGGGCCGGGTTGCTGCATTCGAACGTGGTCACCGTGTTCGACACGGTCGTTGACGGGGATGCCCAGTGGCTGGTCACGGAGTATCTGGCCGCCCGGAGCCTCGAAGAGCTCGTTGACGACGGGGGCCCGTTGTCTGAGGTCCGGGTCCGGCGGATCGGCGCGCAGCTCGCCGCGGCGCTTGCGGACATGCACTCGCGTGGCATCGTTCACCGCGACGTCAAGCCGGGCAATGTGCTGGTGACCGCGGATGACGTCGCCAAGCTGACCGACCTGGGTATCGCCCGTTGGACGGAGGTCACCCGCACCGGCGGTGCCCAGCTGACCGGCACGCTCGGGTATGTGGCGCCGGAGGTGGCCGACGGTGCCGAAGCGGGGCCCGCTTCGGACGTTTTCTCTCTGGGGGCGACCCTTTATGCCGCGATCGAGGGCCGGTCGCCGTGGGGGTCGGGTGAGGATGGCCCGTTTGCGCAGATGCGCCGCGCCGCCGCCGGACGGCCGGTGCCTGCTGAGCGCGCCGGGCGGTTCGCGCCGGTGCTTGCCGCGCTGATGGCCCGGCACCCCGCCGACCGGCCCGGCGCCGCCGAGGCGGTCACGCTGCTCACGGCGGACGCGCCCGTGCCGCTACGTCGACCCGGACGCCGTCTGCGCCGCCGGTTGCTCGCTGGGGCTGCGGTGGCGGCGGTGGCCGCGCTGGTGGCCGGGTTCGTCCTCGGCCGGCCGCTGTGGACGACCACCACAGGCGCGCCGGCCGGACCGACCACCCCGAGCACACCGGCCGGGGCGAACACCCTCGGCGCCGACCCGGCTGCGACGGACCCGTGCGCGGCGATCTCGCTCAACTCGCTCACCGCGTTCGGGGAGCCGTTCGTGGACCCCGAGGTGCTGAACTTCGGCGGCTGTGTGGTCACGACCACGCTGACCGGCAAGACCGGGCAGGTGCAGACGCGGCTCGACCTGACCGGCCCGTTGCGGTATCCGCCCCGGCCGCCGGTGCCCGGGAAGATGGGCGAGATCGAGTATCCCGAGGCCCATGACGGCCGCTGTGAGCGTGCCATTTCGCTGGCTGACGCCAACCGGGTCGTCGTCACCTCATATCCGCTGGACGACCGTGCGCGGGACGCGCCGGTGTGTTCCTTCTCGGAGTCGGTGCTGTCCGGTGTGCTGGCCACGCTCGCCAACGGGCCCTTGCCGCGGCGTGCCGGGTTTCCGGCGGGGTCACTGGCGCGCGTCGACGCCTGTGGCCTGCTCGACGAGGCGACGACAGCGGGTGTGCTGGGCCGGGCCAAGCCACCGGATCGCGGGTTCGGTGGCTGGGACTGTACCTGGGAGCACGATCCGCGCACGATCACTGTCGAGTACAGCCGGGAATGGCCGATCGAGAAGGACGCGGACGTGCCGGGCGACCGCATCCGCGTGGGGAACCGCGACGCCGTCGTCGCGCCGGTGCCGGGCGGGCACCCGGAGTGCGCCGTCATGGTCGTGCACCGCCCCTACACCCCGGCGCTGCCGGTGCTGAACGGCACTCCCTCGAAGCGGGAGGAGGTCGCCAAGGTCTCCGTCGAGGACACCGCGGCGGCTGGCGGGGACGGGCTGTGTGCGACCGCGCGGTCGCTGGCGGAGGTCCTGGTCCGGGGGCTGCCGTGAACCGGGGACCGGTCCCCGGCAGCCTCGGCTAGAAACGGAGGGCCGAGGCCGCGTCCGCGGGCCGGACGAGACGGGACGAGAAGTGGCGATACGGGTACTGGCCGGTGTGGCGCTCCTCGTGGTGGCCATGGCCGGTCCGGCAGCCGAGGGGGCTGCCGGACCGGTGCCGCGGACCTGGCACGTCGGGCCGCACGGGAAGTACGCCACGGTGCAGGCCGCGGCCGACCTGGCCCGTCCGGGTGACACGGTCGCGATCGAGGCCGGCACGTACCCGGGCGGGCTGACCGTTCGCCGCGACGGCGCCCCGGGGCGCCCGATCCGGTTCACCGGCGTCGGTGGTGCCGCGGTGCTGACCGGCGCCGGTGGCCTGGCGGTGGGCGGGCACGGCTGGCTCGAGTTCACCGATGTGACCGTTTCCGGCTCGGCCGGCTTCGGCGTGTACGCTGAGGGCGCGCACGACCTCGTGTTCGACCGGTTCGGCGTCGACGGCTCCCGCGACGGCGGGCTCGTCCTGGTCGGCACCCGGCGGGTGCGCGTCGCGCATTGCCACATCCGCGGCACCAACTCCCGCGGCACCTCGGCCGATCACGAAGCGCTGAGCATCGCCTCCGGCTCGTCGGACGTCGAGGTGACCGGCTGCCGCGTGCACGACAACGGCGAGGAAGGCATCGACGTCAAGTACGACGACGAGGCCCGCGTGAAGATCCACCACAACGTCGTCACCGGCAACCGCGGGCCGGACGTCTACGTCGACTCTTCGTCCACTGTGGACGTATACGCCAATGTCGTCGGCGGTACCCGCGAGGCCACCAAGGCCGGGATCGGGCTCGCCGTCGAGGACTACTCGGAAAGCCGGCTGCTGGCGAAGGTCCGGGTCTTCGACAACCTGTCCACCGGTAACGCACAGGCCGGGCTGAGCCTGTGGGTCGAGTCGACCGGGACCATGCGGGACCTGCAGATCGTCAACAACACCTTCGCCGGCAACGCCCGCGGCTCCCTGCTGATCGACGCCGACCGGTTCGCCGGGAAGAATTTCTTGCGCAACAACGTGTTCGGGGACGGGCCGGTCGAGGCCGGGCGGTTCGCCGCCGACCACAACTTCGCCGGAAATCCGGGATTCGCCGACCCGGCTCACGGCGACTACCACCTCGCCGCGCGCTCGGCCGCGGTCGACGCCGGCAGCCCCGAGCGCGCCCCCGGGTTCGATCTCGACGGCGTCGCCCGCCCCGCCGGCGCGGGCTTCGACATCGGCGCCTACGAACGGAGGTGGCCGTGACCACCGGACGTCTTGACCCGCACCGCCGGCGCAGCCTGCGCCACGGCGTCGCCGACACCGTGCCGGGCACGTTGAGCGCGCTCACCGTCACCGGCGGCGTCGCGGTACCGCCCTCGCCCGGGAACCGGGTGACCTTCGGGCGCAACCGGCTGGAGGTCGACGTCTGCGTCGGCGAGGAGGACGTGCGGATCAGCCGGGTCCACGGGCTGCTCGTGCGCGAGCGGGACCGCTGGTGGCTGACCAACACCGGCCGCTCGCCGATCCGGCTGTCCGACAGCGTCCTGCTGCACCGCGACAGCGAACCACTGCCACTGGCCGACGGCTACACCGCGCTGTTCCTGCGCGGCACCCGCGAGCACGTGCTGGAGCTGCTCGTCTCCGACGGCGAGGCCGGCGTCGCCACGCGCCGCCCCACGCACCCCACGGCACCGCCGAAACGCTGGCGGCTGTCCCCGGAAGAGCACCTCGTGCTGGCGGTGCTCGGGCAGCGTTACCTCGGCTACGACCCCCACCCGCTGCCGCTGTCCCGTCAGCAGGCGGCCGCCGAGCTCGCCGAACGACGGCCAGGTGAGAACTGGACGGTCAAGCGCGTCGAGCACCTCGTTTCCCGGGTCCGGCAACGACTGTCCGACGCCGGCGTGCACGGGCTGCGCCGGGAGGAAGTGGGGGAGCCGGTGGGACTGACCCTGACCGTCAACCTGCTCCGCGAACTGGTGCTTTCGACGACCCTGGTGCCGATGGACCTGGAATGGCTCGAACTCCCCGAGCCACCGCTGTTCCCGGAATGACGGCGGCCACGCTTCGCGATCCGCCTGGCGGTGTTGGGGACGGGGCGGCAAGCCCCATCCCCGACACCGAGCCCTCACCAGCGGTCGTTGTCACCACCAGTACGTGCACGCGACCTGGCCGGGGTAGCCGTTGGGGTGGCCGCACGCACGCATCTTCTTGTTGACGTCGTTGTAGGCAGGCGTGAAAACCGTGCTTCCAGCGCTGATCCGGGAGACACCCAGTTGCTCCCAAGGCGGCCCGCCGTTGTCGCTGCGGTCGACCCACACGGTGTCGCCGGGGACTCCGTTGATGATCCTGCCCCAAGCGCAGACGTCATCAGTTGTGGCGCGCAACTGCACTTCACTCGAGCCGCGTCCCAAGGCCACTCTGGTGACCAGCTTCGCGGGTGACTGGCTGCACCCATCGTCGGCATAGGCACTGGGAGCCAGCGCCACCAACGACGCGGCTGCCACAATTGCTGTGCCTGTGGCGCTCAAAGCTCGAAGTATCGACATGCGCAAGACCTTTCGATTCCAGCTGGAACGGGTCTCGAAAAGCTTGACACGGGTATCCGGGGACCGGTCCCCGGTTTCCCAGGCGAGCGAGTCGCAGCCGGGTGCGTGGGGTCAGGGTTGGGGCACGAAGGCCTCCGGAGGCGTGAAGCGGTTACTGGGCAGTTCCACTTCACGTCCGGAGGCCTTCACCTGTCAGAACGACAGGCCGCCACCGATCACCTCGACCGGGACGACGTTCCTGAACATCACAGCTAGCGCTGCAGTGTCAGCACGCCCGGCCGGTACGGCAGGAGGCCGTACTCCGTGCCCTCGGAGCCGGGGTCGCGCCCCTGGTAGAGGAACTGGAGGTTGCACGGGTCGATGGTCTTGGTCTGGTCGGGGTTGGTGCGAACCACATCGCCGTGGCTGATGTCGTTGGTCCAGGTCGCCCCGCTGTTGGCCTTGCCGGCGAAGGGGCTGGTCACGGTGTTGGCCTGCGGCTGCGGTGTCCACGTGCCGTCCAGGCTGGTGGCCGTGAACGAGCGGAAGTAGCGACCATACCCCGTGTAGTTCTGGGCCTCGACGATCATGACGTACTGGTTCTGACCCTGGACCTTGTAGACCTCCGGCGCCTCGAACAGGTTGAGCGCCGTGTCGCTCATGACCGTCGTGTACGACGAGCCGAAGCTGCCTGGGAAGTTCCCGATGGGGATGCTGGCGCGGTAGATGACGCCGTAGTCGTCGGGGAAGAACAGGTACATGTTCGTGTCGTCGCCGATGAGGGTCACGTCGAGGGGGCCCCGGGACTTCCCGTCGGCCGTGGGGGGAAGGGTTCCGGTGAACAGCTCCTGCTGCGCGGACCAGCCGTTGGGGTTGGTGGGGTCGCTCGAGGTGCGGTAGGAGAAGGCGTACGGCCAACCCCCGTTGTAGGCGAGCACCCAGATGTTCTTCGGGGCGAAGTAGAACAGCGTCGGCGCGATGCCATCGAAGGGGATCGTGTTCTGGGTGGCGGTGGCCATGTCGGACCAGTTCGTGAAGGGGCTGAAGCTCATCAATCCCCAGCGCCCGTCCTGTCCGGCGAGGTTGTTGTGCGACGTGGCATAGACGACGTGCTTGCCGTTGTAGACGACGTTGGTGAAGTCCTTGAGCGAGGACCACCCCGACTTCGGTGTTGCCAGCGGGCCGGTCGATGACCAGCGGTACGACGACGGCAGCGCGCATGCGCTGCTGCCCCCGGCGACGCGGACGAGTTGCCACTGCTGGTTGCTGCCGCCCCAGTCGCTGTACTGCACGACGCCGGCGCCGTCGTTGGTCGCCGCGTTCTGGACCTCGACCGCCTTGTTGCTGTTGCGGTTGATCAGCCGCACGTAGCCGCTGTCGGAGTCGGCCAGCCGGAACTGCTGGTTGGCAGCGTTGCCGTCGGTCCACTGATGGATGGCGGCACCGTCGGCGGTCGACCAGCTGGACACGTCGATCACCTTGCCGGAGTGCCGCGCCTTGACCCGGTAGTAGCCGTCGCCGGAGTCCACGAACTGGAACTGCTGGTTGTCGGCGTTGGTGCGGGTCCACTGGACGACGTTGGCGCCGTCGGCGGTGGAGAAGTTGTAGACGTCGAGAGCCTTGCCGCTGTTGCGGTTGACGAGGACGTACCAGGCGGCGGTGTCCACAGTGGCCGCCGACGCCGACGTGGGGACCCCCATGAGCAGCCCACCCGCGGTCACGACAGCTACCGCGGCAGCCAACCCCGACCGCCACCGGCGACGCCACCTCGCGGTCCGCGCTGACCCAACCGACATGAGCATCTGTCCTTTCAGGAGGGGTCCGCATCGGCGCGGAACCCGACGACACCCGGGCACGGAAAGTGCCGTGTTAGCGCTAACATTTTTGTGGGCGATCCGGTGCGGGAAGATGAGGGGGTATAGGTGTCAGGTAGTCAACGGCGGTGTGACCGAACGCACCATTGGACTCTGAACGATGAAATCGGCCGCGTCAAGATGTTACGGGAAGGTTTTCGTAGGAAGTCGCCTAGCTCGCCGAGGCGGCGGCCGTCAAGCCGGCCTCAGCCCTTCGCCGACCGTTGATCAAGGCCGCGACCCGGGTGGGCGAGCTCGGGGAGGTCCGCCGGAGTTCACGAGCCAGCCGGCTACTCGCCGGGACGTGGACCGTGGTCAGGTGATCGGTCGCGGGTAGCGCCGTCAGCCGAGTGAACGCGTCGACCAGGTACAGCCGGCACTGCCGCGGTCGGGCCACAGCCCGTCCTTGGCTCCAGGACTTCGCCTCGGTAAGGCCGATCGAGGTCCGGTACATAACCGGACAACCCGGACAGGATCGCCGCCTGCGCCGGGCCTGCGCAGAGACCTGTTTTCGCAGTTCAGAGGTGGTGCCCCCGGAGTATCGAAGTTGTCTCGAGCTGGGCGAGCTGGTGCTGGTCTTGCTGGGCGTGTGAGATGGGTGAGGTCTCCGGTAGTCGTCAACGAGGAGCAGTTCGGCCCGGTCCTGCCGGTCATCCGGTACAAGTCGCCCGACGAGGCGATTGACCGGGCCAACGACAGCCACTTCGGCTTGGACGGCTCGGTCTGGGGCGCCGACACCCACCGCGCGGCCGCGGTGGCCGCCGCGCTCGAGTGCGGCACGACCTGGGTCAACACGCACTTCTCGGTGCATCCGGGCCAGCCGTTCGGCGGGCACAAATCCAGTGGTGTGGGGGTCGAGAACGGGCGGTTGGGGCTCGAGGCTTTCACCGAGGTGCAGGTGCGCAGCCGTGCCAAGCGGTAGCCCCACGCGGACACTGCCCAGTGGGCAAATTTGCCCACTGGGCACGTTCGGGGTACGCTGGGGGCCATGCCCGATGAAGCAGCGCTCGGCTTGCGTCAACGGAAGAAGCTCGACACCCGCAAGGCGTTGAGCGACGCGGCTGTGGAGTTGATGTACGAGCGCGGGTTGGAGAACGTGGTGCGCGAGGACATCGCGGCCCGCGCCGGAGTGTCGGTGCGGACGTTCAGCAACTACTTCGCCACCAAATACGACGCCGTGGCCTATCGCAATGGCGACCGGATCCGCCGCAGTGCGGCGCTGCTGCGAACCCGTCCCGTCCAGGAGCCGCTCTGGACCGCGATCGCCGAGGCCCTGATCGAGCCGCTGCGGGCCGATGCCGCCCCGTTCGGCCCTCCGACGCGGGAGCAGCTCATCGCCTTGCGCAAGTCGAGCGCGACACCGGAAATGCAAGCCGCCGTCGCGCGAGCAACCAGTGACGACCTGGTCGACGCGATCGCCGAGCGCACCGGAACCGATCCGGACGACCTGTATCCGCGGCTCGTCGCCGGTGTCACCCTCAGTGCGGTGAACGCCGTCCTGACCCGTTATGTGCATTCCGACTCGCCGGTGATGGTGATCACCCAGCTCCGGGAGGCATTCGCCGGTATTTCCGAGGGTCTGCCACTGCCCAGCCCCGAGTGACCTCGACAACCGAAATACCGCAAGGTCGATAAGCCACATCTTCGATTTCTCGTGCCCCGGCTGGGCCGTATTCGGTCGCAGTCGTCACCTGCTGGTGCCCGCCGCCCACCGCGGTGAGCCAAATCGCGCAGCCATCAGGTTTTGCCGTTGAAAGCTCGACGGCAAAGGAAGGAACAAGGCAGCTATGTCAGAAACGACGACGGCGGTCGCGCCGCAGGACGCGGCGGGCGGCCATTCTCGCTATTTGAAGCTCGGGATCGCCGGCGCGTTGCTGGGCATGTTCCTCGGGATGATGGACAGCTACATCGTCGCCACCGCGTTGCCCAGCATAGTCGGCGACCTGGGTGGGTTCAAGTCGTTGACCTGGGTCATCACCGCCTACGCGCTGGCGATCGCGGCATCCACGCAGGTCTGGGGAAAGCTCAGCGACCTGTACAACCGGAAGTTCATGTTCCTGCTTTCCGTCGTGGTCTTCCTGGCCGGCTCGATGCTCTGCGGCCTCTCGCAGAACATGGGACAGCTGATCGGATTCCGTGTGCTGCAGGGCATCGGCGCCGGCGGGCTGCTCGTCGGCGCCCTGGCGATGGTCAATGTGCTGCTGCCGCCGAAGGAAGCCACCAAGGTGTCGAGCTGGAGCGGGGTGCTCATGGGCATCGCGCTCATCGGGGGCCCGTTGATCGGTGGTGTCATCACCGATTCGCTCAGCTGGCGCTGGATCTTCTACGTCAACGTGCCGTTCGGCGCGCTCTGCCTCGTCGGGACCGTCATCGGGGTCAATGTTCCCATGCCGCGCAGGCAAAAGGTGCGGATCGACTACCTCGGCACGCTGCTGCTGATCGCGGGAGTCGTCGGCGTCACCCTGGTGACGAGCTGGGCGGGCACCAAGTACTCGTGGGGCTCCGCGCAGATCATCGGGCTGTGCGTGGCGTCGGTCGTCGCGCTGACCGCGTTCGTGTTCGTCGAACGCCGGACGGCCGAACCGATCGTCCCGTTCCGGATGTTCACCACCAAGAACTTCAGCCTGGCCCAAGTTCTCGGTTTCGTGTTCAACATGACCATGGTCGCCACGGTCAACTTCCTGCCGCTGTACTACCAGAACGCCCGTGGTGTCCGCCCGGTCGTCAGTGGTCTGCTGCTGATCCCGTTGATGGTCGGGATGGTGCTGATGATGACCCATGGCGGGAAGTACATCCGCCGGACCGGCCACTACCGGATCCTCACGATCATCGGCGGCGCCTCCATCACGGTGGGCATGCTCCTGGTTCTCCTGCTCGGGCAGAACACGAACCCGCTGGTCGCTTCGCTGACCGCGATCCCGCTGGGCGTCGGCCTCGGCTGCCTCATCCAGAACACGATGTTGATCATCCGGACGAGCGTGGAGCCGCGCGACATCGGCGCCGCCATGGGAATGGGCTCGTTGACCCGGACGCTGGGCAGTGGCATCGGCGCGGCGCTCTACGGTGTGTTGTACGCCAGTGTGTTGAGCAGCACCTTGACCGACCGCCTCGGTCAGGGCGCGACCGCGTTGCTGTCGTCCGGCAGCAAGCTGAGCCAGGAGGAGCTCGGCACGATGGCGGGGCCGGTGCGCGACGCCTGGTCGGCCGCGGTGACTGATGGCCTGCACGTCGTGGCGATCACCGCGGCGATCGCCGGCGCGATCGCCCTGGTCGCCGCGTTGTTCGTCAAGGAGGTCCCGCTGACCGACCCGCGCAAGGCAGCACCGGCAGCACCGGCAGCACCGGCGGCACCGGCGGCACCCAAGAATTCCTGATGAATCGGCGTGCGCTTCTTCTGCGCGCGGAAGAAGGCCGCGTCGCGGGGACCGGGTGCCGATCCACTGAGGACGATGGGATCACCTGAGTGATATCGGCACCAACCGGGGGCGGGCCTGGTCACCCCCACCAGGCCCGCCCGCCTCATTTTTCGCCGCCGAGCCAGGTGCGGAGCGCGTTTTCCAGGCCGTCCGTTCCGTCGTCCTCGCGGGCCCAGGCGATGATGCCGTCGGGCCGGACGAGCACGCCGGTGACCGCGGAATGGCTGACGCATTTGACGGTCAGCGTCCGGACGCGGTCGGCGGCAAGGTCTCGTAACGCACCGGAGGCGGTGAAGTCGAGCAACAGTGCCTTGCCGTCTCGGAGGTGCTCGCCGAGGCGCGAACCGTCGGCGAATTCGAAGTCCGGTGAAGACGTGCCGATGAGTTCGTGGTCGCCGTCGAGCGGATAGCGGTGCAGCAGCCCGGAAAGCTTCTTCGCCAGGTACGTGGAGCCGTCCCGGGTGGACAGCAGATCGGTGACGACATCGCGCAACGCGTTCGTGCGAACGTCCGGGCGCATCAGCGCGACCTGCGCGCGAGACCAATCCAGCACCCAGGCGCCGATCGGGTGGCGCTCGGCGGTGTAGCTGTCGAGCAGGCCCTCGGGTGCACCGCCGCGGATCGTCGCGGCGAGCTTCCAGCCGAGGTTGACCGCGTCGCCGATGCCGAGGTTGAGGCCCTGGTCGCCGAACGGCGAATGCACGTGCGCGGCGTGCTGTTCGGCAAGGGCGGGCAACAGCCCCCGCCGGTACATCGACTCCGCGGTGGGCACGTTGATCCCCGCGGCTTTGATCGTCGCGTCGATCTCGGTGAGCCGTTCCACGACCAGCACATCCACCCCGGCGAGCCGGAGTTCGCAAGCCAGCATCAGGCCGACCGGTCCGCCCCCGGAGATCACCACATCCGTTTCCATGATCTCAATCGTGGCGCAAATCTTGTGCCGGTTCAATGGTTCGCACCGGTTCGAGTTTCTCGATGTGTCGCGGTCCCGGTCTCGACCTTCGCGGTTTCGCCGCCGACCCGCCGGCGCCGGAACTGAACATCGGCAATCCCGGTGAGCGGTTTCACCGCTACGCACACCGGATTTCCGAGAGTCCACGGCGTGTTTGTTTTCCCGCGAATCCGATGGAAACGGCTGACGCCGCCGATGTTTCGACTGAGCCGCAAGACTCTGATCATCGTCGCCGGATCTGCGGTTGCCGTTGGAGAAACCGCAGCCGGCCGGTGTGATCTCACCGCGGCGGGTCCGGCGTGATTTTTGGCGGGTTCGCGGGATGACCGGCACCCCGACCGGCCACCCCGCACCCGCTATCCGACCTATCGCAAGAACAGCCGGCGAGGCCAGAAACCCACCACACGTCAAAACCCAAGGGTCCTTTCCTTGCGAAATTTGCAAGGAAAGGACCCTGCCTTACACGTGACACCCGGCTACCGGAGTGCGGAGTGCGAGGCGGTCACTTGCCCGGCATCGCCGAGGCCGCGTCCCGTGCCGCGACGTCGTGGGCCCGGCGGTCCGTGCCTGCCGCCCACGCGGCCCGCACATCGTTGACACAGCCGGGAACGTCGGCGACGGAGTAGCAGTTGTTGGGCCGGTTGCCACTCACCACAGCCCCGTTGGCCAGCGTGACGTGCGCGCTCAGGGTGTCGATGCCACCGCCGGAGGCGGGGAGGGGAGAGTAACCCGCTCCCGGCTCTCCCGCGGCATTGTCGGTGACCGTTCCGCCGTCGAGGGTGAGGGTGTCGTAGAACACGGCGAGGCCGCCACCGCTGCCACCGAAGCCGGCCCAGCCGAGGTATCCGCCGGGCCCGGGGACGCCGGCGTCGCCCCCGCGACCCGCCTGGTTGCCGGCGATCTTGGTTGCGGTGACGCTCGGATTCAGCCGCTCGCTGGACACGAACAACCCGGCGCCGGTGCCGCCGCTACCGCCGGCTCCCGATCCGCCGCCGTCCACGCCACCGGAACCGCCCTGAGCGCCTTCCCCTGTGGTGTTACCGGTGAAACTGCTACCGGTGACCCGCAGGACGGTGCCGCTGGTGAGGTCGATGCCGCCACCGAAACCACCCGAGCCACCCTCGCCACCCGGCTTCGCACCCGTGCCGTTGCCGCCCCGGCCACCGCCGCCGGTGGCGTTCCCGGTGATCCAGCTGTTGGTGATCGTCAGCGTCACCGGGGTGAACCAGTACGAGGAGATACCCCCGCCGAAACCACCGGCCCCGCCGCGGCCGGCGCTGGTGGTGGCGGTGGCGTCGGCACCGGGAGCACCCGCCCCGGACGTGTTGCCTGTGATGATGCTGTCGGTGATGGTCAACGGGCCCCAGTTCCGGATACCACCACCAGTACCGCCCCCGGTCCCGTCGCCGTAGGAGTCGGTACCAGCGCCGTCGGGGGCGTGGCCGCCGGTGATCGTGACCTTGTCGAGGGTCAGCTCGCCCCAGTTGTCGATGATCCGGAACCGGGGTGCGTCCTGGGCCCGGCCGATGGTGGCGTGGTTGCCGTTGATGGTGAGCTTCCCTTTGATGGCAGGCAGCCCGGTGCTCGAAGGGACATCAGCCGGCGAGGTGAGCGTGTAAACGCAGTTCGGCGCCAGGGACAGGGTGTCCGCGGCGGTTGAGGCGCTGGCCGCGGCGACCGCCTGGACCAGTGCGGCCGGATCACAGGGCACGTCGATGTCGGCGGCTTGGGCCTGGGGCGCGGCCAAGGTGAGTGCCCCCAGTGCGATCACCGTCGCGGCGGTGGGGACAACGGATCTTCTTCGGGATCTTGCGCGCAGCGGCATCAAGAGACCTTCCAGGTCAGCGGAGCGGCATGGGTACTGATCCCAATAAGTATGATCCACATCGCAAGTCAATTCTTGTCAATCGGCCATTTATCGCAATCCGCTGCCACAATTTGCGAGATTCCCCGGTCGTGATATCCTGTTGCGCGGCAAATATGTTTCACGGCGTCGTGAAGCCGGACGGTCGACACGCCGACGGCGAACCACAATGGGCTCACACCAATCCGCGGTCGAGATCTCGCTCGGCGTGATCCACGCATCGCCGCACCGGAGCGATGCGACTCACTCTCGCCGCATACAGGAAACTCAAGGAGTCGGCTAACCAAGGAAATCAAGACCAGACCAGTCATCGATTCAGCTTCGATAAGCGAGACGTTGACGCGCTCCGGAGAGCGAGAAAGATTCGGGATGGCGTTGCAGTCGGTTCAGCCGCCGCGCGGCGCCGATCGCGCCGTCCCGCTTGGGCTGCGGCCGGGCGTCATCGGTGGCCAAGTAGTCGGAGTAGTTCGTGAAGGAGTCGCGGTCGCGGTCGAACCGCGTGGCGACTCGCGGTTCCTCGGGGACGGCGCGCATCGTCGATGTCCGGGCGGCATGGTCCACGACGATTCCTCAATGTGCGACGGGTTCTGTTGTGGACGTCGTCCGGCCGGAGCCGGGCGTGGATACCGGTGCGGCAGGCCCGGCGCGGGCAAGGCCGGCGACCAGCGCGAGCGCGACGAGGAACAGAGCCATGCGGACGAGGGCGGAAACAGAACAGACGACCATCGACGTACCCGCGCACTCACTCACGCTTCATTCGATTGGCCGGCTGCCGGCCGGAGAGGACGACCGGGAGCGTGCGGTGGCCGTTGGAGATGAACGACGCCACCGGCTGCAGGTCCTCGGGTTCGACCGCGAGCGCCAGCCCGGGGAACCGGGCGAACAGAGCGGGCAGGGCGACTTCGGCTTCCAGCCGCGCCAAGGGAGCGCCCAGGCAGTAGTGCACGCCGTGCCCGAAGGCCAGGTGGGTCTTGTCGGGCCGGGCGATGTCGAAGCGGTCAGCATCGTCGCCGTGGTAGCTGCGGTCGCGGCCGGCTGCTGCGTAGGAGGCCAGGATCGCCTCTCCCGCTCGGAAGGTGATGCCGTCGGTCTCGATGTCCTCGACTGCGTAGCGCAGCGGCAGGTGCGCGACGGGGGCTTGCCAGCGCAGGGTCTCGTCGATGACGTCGGTCCACGTGCGCCGGCCGTCGAGGACGTGCTGAAGCTGCTCGGGGTGGCTCAGCAGGGCCGTGATGGCGTGATCGAGCAGGTTCACGGTGGTCTCATGACCGGCGGAGATCACCAGGATCAAGGTGTCGACCAGTTCCGTCTCGTCCAGGCGGGTGCCGTCCTCGTCGCGGGCCGCGATCAGCCCGCTGGCCAGGTCGGCGGCCGGGGTTTCCCGCTTGGCGGCGACGAGGTCGCCGAGGATGCCGTAGAGCAGCTGGACGTTGGCCGCGGACTGCTCGGGTGTTGCGGTGGTGTTGAACACGCCGTCGACGGCGTGCCGCAGCCCCGGCCGGGCGGCGTCGGGCACGCCGAAGAGCTGGCAGATCACCTCGATCGGCAGTGGATAGGCCAGGCCTTCCCGCAGATCGGCCGTATCCGGTCCAGCGGCGAGCAGATCGAGCAGATCCGTGGTGATGTGCTCGATCTGGGGGCGCAGGTCGTGCACACGGCGCGGGGTGAAGGCTTTCGACACGAGGGAGCGCAGCCGCCGGTGGTCGGCGCCGTAGGCGGTGAACATGTTCTGCACCGACACCCAGATGTGCAGCGGCCAGTCGGCGGGGATCTGACCGCTCTGGTAGGCGGGCCAGTGCCGACGGGGATCCTTGGACACCCGGGGGTCGCCCAGCAGCTGTTTGAGCAGGGTGGGGCTGGTTACTGACCACGCCACCACGCCACCAGGGAGTTCCACCAGTGTCGCGGGCCCGCGGTCGCGGAGCCGGGCGTTTTCGCTGTGGATGTCGCGCCCGGTCGGGTCGAGGACGATCGGGTGGGTGTGGGCGTCCATGCGTGTTCTCCTGCCTGCTCAGCAACGGAAACAGGGCGGTCCGTGGTGAAGGTGGCGGGGATGAAGGTCACCGGGAGCGCGGCCAGGGCGCGGTGGAACGGGCCGGGCCGGCGCAGCAGGCGACGCACTATCTCGGCTGCCCGTTCCGGCGCAATATCAGCCAACGGTCTCAGCCCAGCCGCCGCACCAGGGCTCAGCTGCATGGCCGGTCTTCCGGCCAGCTTCCGGAAGACGGCGTCGTAGACGGCGTCCAGTGTCAGCGAGCCGGGACCGCGCCGGTCACCGTGCTCCAGCACGTCCAGGAAGGCTCCGGTGAACGCGGTGTGGGCGGCGTCCTGCGGCGCGAGCGCGAGCTGTTCCGCCGAGCCGATGAGATAGCGGCCGTGTGCCGCTTCGACGCCGGTGAAGGCGGGCACGGAGAGGCCGTCGCGCAGCCGGGGCTTGCCGGAGAAGCAGCAGTCGAGCACGACCATGACCGACGACGCGCGGCTGGCCACCAGTGCCTGCTGCAGCGCGGAGAACGACAGCGCCTGGTGCTCGGCCAAGCCGGGCACGAGCTCGTCCGTGCTCCGGGCGGCGAGGTAGAGCTCGTCGCCCGTGGGCAGCATCAGGCCGTGTCCGATGAAGTACACCAGGAGCACGGTTTCCGCTTGCCGGGCCGCTTCGGCGACGGCCTCCGCCATGGTCCTTGCGTCGGGCGGGTCGAGCACCACCCGGAGCCGGTCCGGGCGCACCCCGCACCGTTCGGCGAACGCCCGTCCGAGGTCCTCGAAGCTCCGCGTGACGGCGGGCACGGAGGGGAGCAGGTTAGGGCCCTCGTGAGTCGCGGTGGCGAGCAGCAGGACGCGGACCCCGTCGCCGGACAGGTCCGTCACGAGTGGCTTTCGCGGTCGGCTTCCAGCAGTGCGGTCACCTGCTCCACATGGCGTGCCAGCGCCTCGGCATCCAGGCCGGCGACGTGCTTGGCGGTCAGCTCCACCACGCGGCCGCCGTCGAGGGTTACCTTGATTCGCACGTCGCCCCGGCGGGTGCGCAGCCAGGCGATCAACGTGGTGGCGAAGGCGGTGACCGCTCCCGCGGGCCCGAGCGCCACGGCGAGCGCGTCCAGCACCGGCCCCAGTGTGTCCGGCCGAGGCTGCTGTTCACGGGGGCCGACGGCGCCCCGCAGTTCGTCGACGTCGGCGAGCCAGGAATTCAAGGAATGAAGCTCATCGGCGGATTCGGGCCCTTCGGCGCGCACGGCAGCGTCCACGAATTGACCCCTCCCCAAGTGAGTGCCCTGAGCACTCCTCGTGCCGCAGAATACCGCGAGACCTGTGACCTGGGGTACACCCGGCCATGGCGGGTCGCACGGCGATCTGCGCGAGCCGCGCGTATTGCGGATCGCTTCGGCGGCGGTCCCATTCGTGCAGGCCGATCGGCCCTTCGCGATCGAGCTACGAGGCGGCCTCGGTCCGGGCTGGCTTCATCGCTGCGGCTCCAAATTGGCCGGCTGCATCGGCCCGCGGCACCTCCGCGTCGTCGGGAAAGAACACCTTGGCGGTGCCGACTTTGGTAGCGCCCCTCTTCGTCGTCGGGCAGCGAGTTTGGATTCCTCTCGGGCGAACGGTGTCGCCGAGAAGTTTGTCCGCACCGTCAGGAGTGAAGTCACCGACCAGCTGCTGATCACAGGCGAGTGGCATCTGCGGATCGTGCTGGATCGGCATACCTCTGACTACAACGGCGATGTCCGCACCGAGGCCGTGATCTAACCAGCATCGGCACAGAAGGCCTGGTCAACGCCTGCGGCCGAGATTGGGAACCTCGCAGGCTGGATTCGCCTGAGAATACGACGTAGTACACGAAGGAACTGGTGGCGAGATTCGCGGAGATCTCCGTGGACTGGTCGTCGTTGGAGCCTCACCTCGGTTCGGAACCTTCCGCGAACAGCCCGTAGAAGCTCCAAGGCCTGTTTTCGGATAGTCGGGTGAGTGCATCCAAGACTGGTTGAAAGGCTGCGGTGGGGCTGCTATACCGGCAACTGCCCGGTGTCGCGAAGACGCGATGCACAAGCGAGCGGAGTGTCTGGTGGTCAACCGTGCCTTGCGCTCATCCGCCGTGGTGGCAGCGCTCACCGCGCCCGTCCTCCTGCTGGGGACCGCGACCGCGGTGGCCGCTCCCGGCACAACGCCCGGGCGGCAGCTGACGATCGAGACGGTGTCGAACCCGCGGCCCGCGCTCGTCAGCGGGGGCCAGGTCCTGGTCAAGGTGGTCCCGCCGCAGAGAGCTGGGCGGGTCGACGTCAGCGCCAACGGCCACGACATCACCTCAAGTTTCCGCGCCCAGCCGGACGGCAGCCTGCTCGGCCTGGTGACCGCTCTGCGCGAGGGTGCCAATGGCCTGAGCGCCCGGACGAACGGACCCGGCCCGGACCAGCGGGTGAACCTGCGCGTCACCAACCACCCGATCACCGGGCCTGTCTTCTCCGGCGCACAGCAGCTCCCGTTCTACTGCGAGACCCAGGCGTTCGGCCTGCCCACCGCGTCGCAGCCGTTCTGCAGCACTCCGACCCAGGTGAGCTACCAGTACAAGACCGCCGCCGGGACGTTCGCGCCGCTGGCTGACCCGGCGAGCCGGCCGGCGGACCTCGCGACGGCCACGGTCGACGGGCACGCGGTGCCGTACGTGGTCCGTGTCGAACGCGGCACGATCGATCGCGCCGTCTACGAGATGGCGGCCCTGTATGACGGCACGCCGTCGCCCGTCGCGCCGGACCGCGGCTGGAACGGCAAGCTGGTCTACACCTTCGGCGGCGGCTGCAACGCGGGCTACCACCAGGGCAGCTCGACCGGCGGGGTCGTCAACGACCTGTTCCTGGCCCGGGGCTACGCGGTCGCGTCGTCGACCCTGAACGTGCTTGACAACAACTGCAGCCCGATCATCTCGGCCGAAGCGGCGATGATGGTCAAAGAGCACTTCATCGAGACTTACGGCCCGGTCGCGCACACAATCGGCTGGGGTGGCTCGGGCGGGGCGATCCAGCAGTACGACATCGCGGAGAACTACCCCGGCATCGTCGATGGCATCATCCCCGGCGTCTCGTTCCCCGACCCGCTGAGCACGGGCGGCCCGGTGTCGGACTGCCGCTTGCTGGAGCGGTACTTCGCCGGGCCGGGCGCGTCGTTCACGGCGGCGCAGAAGCAGGCCGTTGCGGGCTTCGCCAGCTACGACACCTGCGTCTCCTGGGACAAGATCTTCGCCAACCGCGCAACCGCCACCGACAGCTGCGACGTGGCCATCCCGGTGCCGGCGCGGTGGGATCCGGTGACGAACCCGCGCGGGGTGAAGTGCAACCTGAACGAGCAGCTGGCCAACCAGCTCGGGCGGGATCCGAAGACCGGGTTCGTGCGCGGCCCCCTGGACACCACCGGCGTGCAGTACGGCCTGACCGCGCTGAAGGCCAGGACAATCACCGCGGCGCAGTTCGCCGACCTCAACGCCGGCATCGGCGGCCTCGATTACACCGGAACGCCCGTGCCGCAGCGGATCGCGGCCGACCCGAAGGCGCTCGACGCGGTGTATGCCGACGACATCCTCAACTCCGCGTCGCAGGCTTTGCGGGAAACGCCGATCATCGACCAGCGGACCGATCTCGACCTCGCCGGGTTCGGCAACGACGTCCACACCACCGAGTGGTCTTATGTGATGCGGCAACGGCTTCTGCGGGCCAACGGCACCGCGGGCAACCAGGTCATCATCGAAAACCACGCCACCGCCGCCGAAGCGGCGGCCGCCAGTGTCTACGAGCTCGACGCGATGGACCGCTGGCTGACCGCGATCGACGCGGACCGTTCGCACCGGAGTCACCGGCAGAAGGTGCTGGCGAACCGGCCGGCCGACCTCGGCGACGGGTGTTACCTCTCCGCCGCGTCGCGTGTCACCGAGAAGCTGACGTACCCGGCGAGCGGCCAGTGCGGCGCGCAGTACCCGGTGGCGGCCAACACCCGGATGATCGCGGGGGAGGGCCTGGCCCTCGACGTGCTGAAGTGCCGGCTGAAGCCGCTGGACTTCCGCGACTACCCGGTCACCTTCACCGCGGCGGACCGGAAGCGGCTGCGGGCGGCGTTCCCCGACGGGGTGTGCGACTACAGCCGTCCGGGTGTCGGGCAGCGGGCCCCGATCGGGACTTGGCTCAGTTACGGAGACGAACGGACCGGCACCACCCCGGCGACGAAGCCCCGCTGCTGACGGCGTTGTCCGCGCACCCTGCCGAGGCGGATGTTCGGCTACGGATGCAGGTAGCGCATCGTCAGCCGGTCGCCGGCAGGTCTCCGCGCCGGCACCTGGGAGACCGCGCGGGCCAGCCCTTTGAGCGTCGCACGGAACTAGCCGACCAACGTCGCGCTTATGTCGCACGGCGACGCCGCCGGGCTGGGTCAGCTGGCCAGACGTACACGAGTTGCGCTGCGAGCGACCCACATGTGGCCTTGCTGTTGCTGGGTCAGCTGGCGCGGGAGTCGGTCCGTGCTCAACAAGGCCTTGTCGAACTCATCCATCAGGGGACGGAAGAGTGACGAAGGCCGGCGGCGGATCCAGGGCCGGCCGGCTGATCTGGCTCGGGAACGTGGTGCAGGAGCCCCGGCGCCTCCCGGCCGAGCCCAGGGCAGCCCTCACCGCGGTCAGGTGTCGGCGCTCGGGTCCGGCCTCTCGGTGAGCTCCCACCGGTTGCCGTGACCCGTGGCGATCGCGACCGCCTCGATCACCCGCCGGGCCGCCGCCGGATCATCGACGAAGCTGACGGCGGCTTCGAGGTCGACCGGCGGCCCACCGGCGAGGCTCGCGGCCACGGCGATCAGCTGCCGGTCACGGTCCGGCACGTCGGCGGCCGCCGCGAAGCCGACCACGGCCGCCCAATCGGTGACCTGCCCCATCCGCACGGTGTCACCCATGTCCCACACCAGATCCAGGATCCTCACGAGGTCACCGAAGCCCGGCTGGTCCGGAACCGCGGTGAAGGTCAGCAGATGCACGGCGGCACGCAAGCCGAGCGAGGCGCCGGTGGCGATGTCGACGCGCAGGACGCCCCGAATGTGATCACCGGTGAACCCGGAGGCGAAGTCCGGCCGGGGAGTCCTCCGATGCAGCGGCGGCGCCGTATCGGGGTTGGCCAGCAACTCCGCCACCCGCAGGCACTCCACACACGGCGGCAACGCGGCGATGTCGACGCACGTGTCTTCGAGATACATTTCGTACGCAGCGTAGATCGCCCACTGATCCCTGCCCCAGACCGGACGCTCCGGAGCCGAACACAGCGTGAGGCCTGTCATCCCTCCGTCCCCGCCGGGCGCGTCGTCGAGATCCACGGACAGATGCCGCAACGTGCCGTCCGTACACGGTTGAGGTGTCATCGGGTCCTCCTCACCACCGGATGCTTCGCCGGTCGCCCGCGACAACGAGCCTATCCATGCCCGCAACGGGCCCCACGGCGTGGAGGAATGCGTCGGCTCCAGACAACGCAGGCTGGAACGCCTCCGCGTCATCGGCTCCCTCCTGCCGGTCGACGACAGCGCCACGATCCCCCGGACCGACGGCAGTCCGAAGCCTTGATCCGCCGAGGAACAGCGATCCGACCTGATTCACGCTCTGGCCACCTACGGTGGCAAGAGATGGCAGCCTGGGCTTCATCGCCTGTAACGAACGTGCCAACGCCCAACTCGAATACTGACGGATCCTGCACAATGTCAAGCCCCGGGTTTGGTGGCGACTGGATTAGCTGGTTTCCAGGGTCGCGTGACGGGGTGGGTCATCGTGTGTAGTGCTGAGTGGGCAGGGGAAGCACGCCGGTGGCGTAACCCGCCTGGAAGTACGTCATGGCGTCGTCGATGATGCGGGCCAGCAACTGCGCCTCCGGGGTGCCCGGCTGGGCTCGGCGGGCCTTCTCCACGAAGTCCTGCCACCACGGCACCCGCTTGCCCAGCGCGAACGGGTTCGTTGCCGTGGGTGGGGTCAGGACCGCCACGACCGCGTCGCCGATGGCGGCCGCGTCGTGCCTTCCCGGGGACATGGCCCGCTCGACCAGGTCGATCAGCAGGGGGTTGTCCGCCAGCATGATCGACTGCTGGGGCGCCGGGGCCGTGGTCTGGTTCGGGTTGGTGTCGAACCTCGGCGGGACCCGGCTGACGTAGGTGACCCGGTAGAGCACCCGCCAGGCGCCGGCCTCGGTGAACTTGAGGTTGCGCAACGCCACCGCGTCCGGATCGCTGCTCGCCCGCAGCCAGTCGCGGTCCACGACATCGCCGAACGCCGCGCCGTTCTCGGCCGAAGGCGGCAGGTAGAAAGCCATGAACCGGTACGCCTCGACTTTGCCCGGGCACGGGTCGGTCGTGTACGTCGCCGTGCGGTCGTCGTAGGCCTGCAGCATCGGGTCGCCCGGGCAGGTGATGTCCAGCGACATCCCGCGGGTCTCGGTGTCGTCCTTGCCGACCTGGATCTTCACGTGGCCGCCGAACAGCGCGTCGAGTGAGGCGAACACGCCCGCCCGCCAGCTGGGCCCGAACTGACCCTCGAAACTCGCCTCGAGCCCGGTGCCGTGGGTGTAGTCGTAGAAACCCGAGTAGGTCCGCTCGTGCCCGGCGGAGAACTGCTCGATCTCGGCGTGCAGGCCGCCGTTGGCCGTCCACACGTACCGGTTCACGATCCCCCTGGCCGGCAGGCCGGCCTCGAAGTCGTAGAACTGTCCGGTCGTAACGTCGCCGGTGTCCGGCCCGACCGGTCCGCGCATCCCCCGCGCTTCGGCGTCGTAGTGGAGGTACTTGGCGCGCAGCAGCTGCTCGGACCGTTTCACGCGGTCCGCGAGCCGGTAGGCCTCCGCCGGGCGGAAGTAGCTGCCGTGCGTCAGGTCCGCCGCCGGGAAGTCGGGGTCGTCGACCAGCCCGACCCGCCCGTCGAGCGTGCCGTTCTTGACGTAGTTCGAGCGCATCCGGAAGGTGATGACGGCGCGGTCCGGCGGGACGTCCAGGTCGGGTAGCACCACCTTGCCGACCATCGCGCCGGTGCTGTCCAGCCGCAGCGCGAACAGGTCCGCGGTCAGCGACTCGACCAGCGCGTAACCGACGTTGAGCGGCTGGTAGCGCCGGCCGACATCGGGGTTCAGGTACGGCGTGTCCGGAGTGGACGGTGGTTCCCACTTCCCACGCAGGCCCATCACGTCGGTGAGCGTCCTGGTCCACGCCGACGTGTCCACCCGGGCGGTCTGCTGCGCCAGTTCGAGGTCTGACTTGTGGTGCACCCCCAGTTTCGCCTTGACGAGCGCGTTCTTGAGCTTGACGTCGATGATCGGGATTTTGAACCCCGTCGCCATGTCCAGCCCGCCGCTCCCGCCCGCCTTGGCGTCCACGCTCAGCCGGAGCTTCGTGCGGTAGTCGGTGCTGCTGAAGGTGAACGAGCTGGTCGCGGTCGAGCGCACCGTCACGGTCGAGGCGTCCTGGTAGGAGTTGTAGCCCAGCGGGCTGTTGTAGAGGGGGCGGGAGAGGTTCTCGCTGGGCACGGGCGGCGCGCCCTCGACGAAGCCGATCAACGTCGGGTGCGTCCGCACCTGACCCAGGTACACCAGCTCCAGTTCGCCGACCCCGAACCCGGTCGCGAGCACCAGGTCCGGCGCGGTGAAGAAGGCACCGCGGCGCATGACACCGATCGCTTCGCCATCCCACCGCCGCGCCGTTTCGGGGTACTCCAGGACCGACGGCCGGCCGTGCAGGGACCGCTGGAACGCGGTCACCGGGCCGTCGTAGACGTTGCGCACCTGCGGGCCTTCGTCGGCGACCGGGGCGGTGGACGGCGAATACGCCGCCGACGCGATGAGCCTGCCGTCCGACCCGCGCCCGGTGCGGTCCTCGGCCGTGCCGTCGAAAGACCAGTAGGCGACCATGTCCGGGTTGTTCGCGGCGACCGTGCGGTAGAGGCCGTCACCGATCTGCGCCCGGCTGCGGGCCGAACGCCACAGCCGCAGTTCCGCGATCGCCCCGGCGAACCCGCTGACGCAGCGGTCGCCCGGCCGGTCCTGGACGGCACCGACGGTGAGCTGCCTGCCGTAGGAGGGCACCGCATCCGAAGCCGGGGCGGGGAAGACCGCGGCGATCGGCCTTCCGTTGTGGTAACAGCGGTAGCGGCCGAGCTTCGCGAACACCCCCCACACGTCGGTGCTGGTGAGGTTCAGGTCGTTGGTCTCGCTGGAGTCCGTCGCGACCGTGCCTTCGCCTTCGCCGAACCACCACGCCGAGACCACGCCCTTCGCGTCGTCGGCGGAGCCGAGCCGGGACATCGCCGCGACGACGTCGTCCTTCGCGAGGCCGACCGACCAGAACCGGACACCGGTCAGGCCGCCGCGGAACGGCTCCTGCGCTTCGAGAGCCGTGCCGGGCGACGGCGGTGTCGTCACGCCGAGGGTGAGCGGGCTGCGCGAGCTCACGGAGGTCAGCCGCGTCCTGGCGGGGAAGGACTCGGTCGTCGACTCGACCGGAACCCCGTCCACGTACATCGTGAGCGTGGCGCGCAGGCATTCGTCCTTCTTGTCCTGGACGAGCGCGGACTTCAGGACGGCGGTGAGGTGGCACGGGGCCGACGGCGCCGAGTGCCGCGCGTCGAGAGTGACGCGGCGGTTCGTGACGCTGTCGACGAGGTTGACCGTGCAGAAGGCGTTTTCGGCTCCGTCGATGCCGAACCGGAACGACTGGTCCGCCGGTTCCGGACCCCAGCGCGCCAGGATGGTCTGGTCCTGACCCGAGCGGAAGTCCGGGAACACCCACGCTTCGACGGTGAACTCGCCCTCGAAGTCGAAGCCTGCCGGGCTCTCGCACCAGCCGTAGTCGGGGGCGGCGACCTCGCCGACGCCTGGGTTGAGGTCGAGCGCGCCGGTGCCCTCGTACACCACGGCCACGTGGTTCCACGCGTCCATCTCGAGGTAGGCCCGGGCGTGCACGGCCGGCGAGCCACCGACCTCGGTGACGATGCCGATGAACGGGTCCTGGTCGGAGAACACCACCTCCTGCGCCGGGTTCGCGGTGAGCCGGGCGTTCAGGGCGACCCCCGTCGCCGTCGCGTGGTTGGCCAGCACGGCGCCGTTGACCGCGCTCCCGTCGCCGAGCGGCCAGTACCCGGTCAAGCCCGGTTCCGTGCCGGTCAGCGCGGTTCCCATGCTCTGGCGGAGCTCCTGGGGCGAGCGGGCGGTGGACCAGGTCCGCAGTTCGGTGATCGACCCGAACATGCTCACGTCCGGCCTGGTCCGGGCGCCGATCAGCCCGCCGGGCGGGATGTTCTCCGAAGCCTTCCGCAGCACGACCGGCGCCCCCACCACGACGTTCGCGTCGACGAACAGCTGGAGGGTCCACGAGGTGCCGGTGTCCCGCTGCGCGGTCACGGCGACGTGCGTCCAGGTGTCCTCGGGCAGCGCCTCGCCGCCGACGACGTATTTTTCGGTGTTGCCGTGGTTCTTCTCGTCGGTCCGGTAGCCGAAGCACAGGTGCCGGTCGTGGTCGAGGGCGAGCTGGGCGAGCGGGACGGACCGGCCGTCCTTGGTGTCGTAGACCTGGAAGAGGCTGCCGTGCTCCGCCGGCGACCCGCAGGGCTGCTTGCCGGGGCGGATCCACGCCTCCCAGGTGAAGGCGGCACGGGTGAGGTCGAAGACCGCGTTCGCCGGCACACTGGCGTACGAGCCTGCCGTGCTGCCGTGCGACTTGCGGACGGGCCGGAACCCCAGGGTCGGCAGCCCCGCCGTGCCCAGGTAGTAGCTGGGGGTGGCGGAAGCGAAGTCGGGGGCCGGGCCACCGTCGTAGGCGAGGACCGTGCCCGGGGTCGCGGTGGCGGGCCGCAACCAGGACTCGATCGTCCAGTTCCGCCTCGGGACGACCGCCGGTGCCGGATCGGGCACGTCCACCGCGGACGACCCGTCGAGGGTCAGCGCCTCCGGCCGGTGCGCACAGCGCCAGGTTCCGTTGGTACCGGTGACGACCACGGCGCTCTCGCCGTTCTCCGCCCGGGCTTCCCGGCCGGCCGGCACCGCCGCGGGGACGACGGCGGTGAGCGCGAGCATCCCGCGGCCGAGGGTCGTTTTCGGCGGTAGCGGGCCGACTGTCCGGCGTTGCCACGTCGCCGCGGTGACGGTGCCCGGCACGAGCCGGCCGTCCGCCGGCGGGCGCAGGACGTCGAAGAGCAGGGAACCCGCCCGCAGGTCCAGCGGGGAACTGACGGCCTGGTCCGGCACCTCGGTCGCGAGCGGATCGACCGAAACCCCGAGGAACCACGGCTCGAGCGCCGCGGCGACGGTGGCGGGGGACCGGGAGACGTTCCGGCTCGCCTGCACCACCACGTCCGCGACGGTCAGGCTGAGGTCGCAGCGCCGCGGGTCCTGGTCGGACGCGGCGGTCACCTTCAGCTCCAGGCCGCGCGGGCCGCGGTCGAACACCAGGATTCCGCCGTCGAGGGCGTAGATCGGTGTGTCGTCGGCGGCGGTGGGCTGGTAGGAGTAGCGCGTCGCCGCGGCGTCACCGCCGAGCACCGCGACGAGGTGCCAGGTGTCGGGCGGGAGGCCCGCCCACGTCTGCTGGGCGGTGGCGCCGCCGGGGAGTGTGTACCGGATGGTCAACGTCGTGGGCTCGCCGGGTGCCGCGGCGACGTCGACCGAGGCGAGCGGCGTGTTCGCGCGGTGGGTCACCAGTTCGAGGTGAGC
This sequence comes from Amycolatopsis sp. NPDC051128, assembly GCF_040682715.1. Classification (NCBI taxonomy): domain Bacteria; kingdom Bacillati; phylum Actinomycetota; class Actinomycetes; order Pseudonocardiales; family Pseudonocardiaceae; genus Amycolatopsis; species Amycolatopsis sp. NPDC051128. Next base: position 57,331 of record NZ_JBFBBN010000007.1, read on the forward strand.
CGGTCCGGCCGGCTCCGGTCCGCCGTCGAGTGCCAGGGTCATCGGCAGCCGGACCGCCGGGAACCGGCCGTCGGCGTCGTAGAACGCCCGCTGCCCGGACCGGACTTCGGCGTCCGAAGGGGTTTCGGAGTACCCGCCGCCGAGGATCCGCACCAGGTCCGGCAACGCGCGGGGCACGCCTTCCCAGCGCTCGCGGGGCAGGCCGGAACCCGGCCCGTAGTCGATCGAGACCGCGCACAGGTCCGGTGCCGCCCCCGCGGCGCAGTCGGCGACGGTGACCGTGGCCGCGTTGAAACTGCTCCCGCTGCGCTGGGCGAGGAAGGGGAACCGGCCGGTCACATCGTCGGCCGACCACGGCAGCGCGAACTGCGCGCGGACTGTCGTCGGATCGAACTGGGCGACCGCGAAGCCGGCCGAGCCGGTGCCCGCGAAGGGCTGCGCGAAGTAGCAGTGCAGCAAGCCGTCGGCGCTGTCCAGCAGCGCCGGGGCCGTCTGCGGCCGGGGCTTGCCGAGCAGCACCGCGGTCACCGTGCCCGCCGCGGAGGCGTGCACGGCCGCATCGGGCACCGGGTAGCCGGTGCCGTCGTCGTCGTCGATGACCGTGCATTCCAAGGACTCGAAAGGCGGGGCGACACTGCCGTCGGCGAACATCGTGAAGTCCAGCACGGCGAGCCCGGCGGGGGCCGCCGAACCGGACCGGACGACGGGAACGGCCACCGCCAGGCGCAGGCCGCGGCGCACGGTCGTGGCGCTTTCGCCGGCCTCCGCGCGTTCCTGTTCCGCGTAGACGGCCACGGCCGGGCCGTGGACCGGCGCCAACGGCACCCGCGTGCCCGCGATCGACGCGGCCAGCGGGAGGGTGAACCGGTGCAGCGAAGACGCCCGGACGTCCAGCGGGTCGAACTCGCCCTGCCGGCAGGACAGGTAGTGCACTGCGCCGCCGGAAGTCGCGGCCACGAAGTGCCAGCGCTGCAGGTCGATGTCCGAGGTCGGTCCGAGCGCGACGTCGAAGTGCTCGATGTCCCCGCCCAGCAGGAGCGACAGCTCGATGGTCGGTTCGAGGAACGGTTCGCCCGCGATGGACGTGACGCCGAGGCTGTCTTCGCTGCCCGCCGGGATGTCCCGCCGCCCGCTGCGCCGGTAGCGGACCTCACCGACCCGCTGCAGCGTCCACCGCGCCGGGTTCTCCTCCTCCTTCGGGTCGCTGGGGCGTCGCTGCGGGTTCTGCACGAGGACGAACCGGTCGAGGTAGAGCGTGCCGCCGGTGGAGAGGCGGAAGCAGCAGATGTTCCGGCCGTCGGCGACCACGCGGAACGCGGCGTCGGCCGGCTGCGGTGTCGTCGCGACCGAGTCGACGGTGACCAGGTCCATCCCGGCGAGCCGCAGGTGCGGTCCGCGCCGCGTCTGCGCGTCCAGTGCCAGCGGGTACCAGCCGGTCCATTCCCGCGGGGCCGCCGACTCGGTCCCTGCCTCGCGGACGTTGTAGTACAGGGTCGACACGGAAGCTCCGGCCTCACGGGCGAACACCACCGTGGTGCCTTCGACGGTCACGCCGATCGGGTCGGCGAGGGTGATCCCGTGACAGTCGGTGGACGGCCAGACCGGTTCGGACGAGGGCACGGCGGTTCCTCCAGGGTGACGGTGGGTGCTCGGAGGATCAGTGTGTTCGCCCGGGCGGCGGTGCGGCCCTAGGGAAACCGCCTAGTCGGCGTCGGCAAGCGGGTGAAACCGGCCTCGCAGCTGCCGTCGCCCGGTGATGCCGAGCTTCCGGAACACGTTGGCGAGGTGGTACTCGACCGTCTTGCCGCTGACGAACAGCTCGGCCGCGATCTCCCGGTTGGTCAGCCCGCAGCCCGCCAGCCGGGCGACCTCGTGCTCGCGCGCGGAGAGGGCGGGGGCGTCACCGGCGGGGTCGCGGCCGTCGGCGCGGCGGAGCTCGGCCGCGCACCGGCCGGCGAAGGGCGCTGCGCGCAGCCGCTGGTAACGGCGGTGGGCCGAGCGCAGCCAGCCGGCTCCCGTCGCGGTGGAGCCGTCCTCGACGAGCAGCCGGCCCAGCGCCTCCTCCAGCATGCCGCGGTGGAGCGGGGACTCATCGTGCTCTTCCCGGGTGCGCGCGGCGAGCTCGAGCCGGGCCCGCGCGCCCGCCCGGTCGCCGGTGCGCTGCCGCAGCAGCCCGTCCAGCCGGGCCGCCACGACCCGCAGGTATGGCACCGTTTCGGAGATTTCGGTGAGCGGGCGCAGCTCCCGGGCGGCTTCGGCCGTCCGGTCGTCGCCGATGAGCGCCTCCGCCAGCAGCGGACGCCACCAGACCTGCCACCACACGTGCGTGCCGGTGACCGTGTCGCCGGGCAGGCCGCGCACCGAGCGGAGCGCGCGCAGCATCCGCGGCCAGTCCGCCACGGCCTGCGCCCGCACGGCACCCGCGATCGCGGCGTAGCGGGCGTCCTGCGGGGTCCCCAGCATCGTGGCCTCCACGGCGGCGGCCCGAGCGTGCTTCTCGGCCGCGTCCTTCTCACCCCGGCTCGCGGGCACCAACACCGCGGCCAGCCGGGCCAGGCAGCGGTGGAACGCCTGCTCGCTGCCCTCGACGAGCGCGAGGCCCTGGTGGGCGGTCAGCTCCGCGTCGTCCCAGGCACCCAGCAGGTACTGCACGGTGGCGAGGTAGGAGAACGACGCGTGGCCCATCGTGCAGCGGGCCCCGGCCCGCTGCAGGCGCACCACGGTGGTCAGGTCCGCCAGCGCGCCGGTGAGGTCGCCGCGCATGGTCCGGATGGCGCCGCGCCCGGCCAAGCTCTCGATGTCGGAGCGGTTCACGTCGACGGCCGCCTCCGGCAGGTGGCCGAGGTCCCGCTCGGCCGCCGCCAGGCCGTGCACCCTGCTCCGGCCGATCGCCCGCACCATGCGGGTGGCGTCCCTCGTCCGCGCGTCCAGTGCGGCCACCGACAACGCCAGCTCGGCCGCGTCGACGGTCTCGCGGCCGTGGCCCCGCCACAGGTGCAGCGCGGCGAGGAAGGCCGCCGCGGTGCCCAGGACCCACTCCAGCTCCGGAGTCCCGGTCAGTCCGGCGATCGCCTGCCGCAGCAGGGTGTCCGCCCGGGCGAACTCCTTGTCGCGGAGCAGGGCGAGCACGCCCTTCGTGCACGCGCGCAGCGGGGTAGGCGCGCAGCCTTCGACCTCTTCGGCCACGCGGGCGGTCCAGCCGGTGCGGTAGTCGCGCAGGGACTGCAGGCACCCGGTGAGCAACCGGCGCTCGTATTCGGCGCGTTCCGCGGAAAGCCGGGCCGACCACAGGAGGTAGTCGGCCGCCGTTTCGTAGTCGCCCCGCCGGGCCTCCCGTTCGGCTTCGGCTTCCAGCTCGGCCGCCAGGCCGGGATCGGTGTTCGTCGCCGCGGCGACCCGGTGCGCCCAGCCGCTGCGGTGGTCCACGAACCGCACGGCCGCGGCGTGCAGCCGGGCCCGGCGGGTCGGCGGGAGCGCCGAGTACAACGCCTGGCGGTGCAGTGGGTGGCGCAGGGCGACCGGGCTGGACGGGTCGTCCGGCCACCAGTCCACCAGCTCGGCGGCGAGCGCGGGCTCGACGGCCGTCGCCGGGTCGGCCACGCCGGCCAGCTGGGCCAGGCGCGCCAGCGGGAGCCGGGTGTCGAGCACGGCGAGCGACTCGAGCAACGCCCGCGTGGCGGCGGACTGCCGGGCCAGCCAGGCCTCGATGGTGGAGCCCAGCGACGGCGGTTCCGGCCCGTCGGCGGCGGCCTTGACCCGACCGTCGCCGCCGGCGAGCAGCGCACGCAGGTGCAGGGGGTGGCCGGCGGTGCATCGGCTCAGCCACCGCGCGGCGTCGCCGGACGGCTGCCGCCCGACATACCCGGCGGCGAGCTCCGCCACCTCGGCCTCCCGGAGGCCGGAAAGCCCGATTCGGGTCACCCGGCCGGACCGCTCGTCGAGGCCGAGCAGGCGCAGGGCCAGGTCGCCGTCGCGGCAGGCCACGATGACGAGCGCGACATCGCCGCCGAGGCGGCCCAGCCCGAACGCGACGGCTTCGGCCGAAAGCCGGTCGGCCCACGGCAAGTCGTCGACGACGACGGCCACCGGGCCACGAGCCCGCACGGCTCCGAGCCTGCCGAGCAGGTCGCCGGCATTCCCGACCGGAGTGCGCAGGTGGACGAGCGAGACGCCGGGCAGCAGCCGCCCGAGCTCGCCACCGGCGGTGGTGTCTTCGACGAAGTGGTCGACGAGTGAGGTCTTTCCGATCCCGGCGGGCCCTTCGACCACGGCGACCGAGGGGGCGCCGGGACCGGCCCGTCGCGCACACTCGGCGAGCAGCGCCAGCTCCGCCCGTCTGCCGACGAAGCGGTGCACGTCCCGTCGCCGGGTGCCGAGGGACATCTCGGTTCCCCCTCCGGATCACGAACCCGGGTCACCGGGTGTGGCTGTTGAAAAAGGTAGGTCCTCGGCTGGACGGGAGAAGGAAGAATCACACGAACGAGTCGCTGTACCGCGGGTGCGGGGCCGGCCCGTGGCGCGGACACCATCGAGCACCCGCCACCGCGTTCGACGCCCTCTGGCTCGACGACCGCCACGGCGGCCAAAGCTGGCCGCTGACGAGCGGCTCGTGAGCAAGTTCCTGCTGTCCCAACCACCTCTGTATAACGACCTATTCACAGCGGGAATCTCGCGCGGTTCTCGCCGAGCGGGCCTTCACCTTGCGCAACTTGTGCACCCGCTCAACCGCAGCGCCGGAAACCACGGCTGGGAGAAATTGTCAATACCTGTGGGTCTGGCTTACCCGGACGTAAGTTTCGCGCAGTAGAGCAGGGCGTACGGGCCTCTTGGCCAGGTCGGGCCGGCCGAGGTGGATCTGGGTGGTGATCCCGGAGCTTTGTTCGGGCCCACCGCCCAGTAGTGCATCGAGTTCGAAGGCGAGCGCTCACCCGGTACTGGCGCGACCCCAGCGTTCAGCACGCAACTCCTGAACTCTCAAGGATTTGACACTGGACAACTGCTTCACCAGACTTACCACCCAAGGCTTTCTGTGAACCGAAGACAGAGGGGGCTTTCCGTGAAGCGCCTTGGCTACTACCCGTCTTCGCCCGGTGCCTTTATGGCCATCTTCCCGAACAGAGATGTCCCGACCACAGGCTCCCGTACCGGCCCCGGCTGGTCGTGGATGGCCGTGTACCACCCGTTCACCGGATCGTCGTCGGGACCTTCCGCTAAGTACCGGTTCGGGGTGTTCGAACGAGAAAGCCAGGCTCGCGCGGATCTCCAGCAACTCCTCGACGAGGGCAACCATGTCGCGGACGGGGGTAAGGCCGCGTCGGTCCTACGCGGTGCCGGGCACGGTGAGTTGATTCTGGTCGCCAACACGACTTGGGCGTTCGGGTTGTACCGCGTCCAGGACGGCGAACACTGCGCCGAGGCTGGCTGCTCCTTTTACGACGGTTGGATCGTCAACCTGGAGAATGATCCGGGTCGTGCCAGGCGTGTCAACGGTGACGCCCTGGACGGTCGGCCAATGGTTTTCACTGAGAACGGTTAAGGGTTGGCTCTGGCGAGGGGCAGGGTGTGTGAACCGGCGGAAACGGTCGTTGATGGCCTCGTCGATCTCGGTGGTGTGCAGAGACGCGAAGTGCAGCACGATAGCGTCCGGCTGTGCCTCAACGGCGATGGCGAGCATGTCGGCCCGATGAGACCGGGCCGCCAAGGGCCTCAACGTGACGCGGGACGTCTCGTTCTGCGCGGGATTCACCGCGGACGGCGAGATCGATCTCAGCGCCGTGATGATCGGCGGCAATCTCGACTGGGCAAAGTGTCGCTGGCCGGCGCGCAGATCACTGCGGACCTCACCTTCATCGGGATGACGCTGGCCGCCTGCGGTTCGGCCACCGCGCTCACGCTCCGCAACGTGAGCGTGACCGGAGCACTCAAAATCCGCTTCGCGGCGCAGCCCGCACGACCGCGTCGGTGGCAGGGTCCGACCCGACGTCGTACGCGCTCCGCATACGACGATCTTCCGGCGCGAGAACGGCGAGTGGAAGATCGTGCATCGCCATGCCGATCCCATCGACGACTCGGCACAATCTCTCGCGCGTTTGCATCGCGCCCAATAGAGCCGCAGGCCGGATTCGTGCCGCTCAAGAACAGCACGGTAGCGCCTATGATGTCCAGGAGCGGACGATTCGCGCACTCGTGATGGCTGTCCGCCGCACGCTGTTTCGCCGAGCACCATGAGGACGACCGCCGCGTCGGCATCGGTCCCGGACTTTTGGAAAGTGCGATCACGGCAATTGTCCGCCTCTGGGCCGATGGTGATCATCTTGTTGCCGCTGAGCACAGCGTCGCGCCCGGAGTGGATGGCCTCGTTCACCGGGCTGGAGCTGGGCCGGTGCCGCAAGCTGGTGCGGCTGGTCGCGGCGTACTGGCGCGCCGCGGGATCCACCGCCGCCGGTCACCTGGTCGCGTCGGCGTAATTGCCTGGTTGCCGGATAGCGGTTCCACCGTCCCGATGGTTGTCTGTAGTCGGCCGGAGACGCCGTGACCATGGGAAGGCAATAAAGTGATCGGAAAACGACAGCTTGCTGCGCTCCTCGCCGTGGCGGGACTGGCGCTGGGTTGCGCGGTAGCAACGCCGACCGCATACGCTTCGACCGCCAGTATCAATTGCACTGGCTGGACTTACGTCACCTACACGCCCGGACTGACGAATGCCACGAGATCGACCACCGTCGTCGACGACGGTGATCTGAACATCATCGACGCGCACAGCCCGACCGGAAGCTGCGTGGCGATCGGCTCCAGTGCTTCGGCCGGGGAGCGGAACGTCACTGCCCAGCTCGACCTGAGCTGCACGCAGCTCATTGTCGAGTCCGGGGTGGAAACGATCAACTGGAACGACGGGCAGTCGACGTCGTTCGAGTTTTCCGCGACCGTGACACGCGGCCTTTCCAACACTGTCATTCTGGAAACCGGCACGGTCACATCCGGGGAATTCAGCGGCGCGAGTGTGGTCGAGACATTCACCGCGCCCAACATCGCCTTTGCCGGCTGTGGAACGCCCGGCGGGGTCACCGCGCTCAACTTCGCCACCGTGATCACCATCGCCCGGTGAGGGATGGCACTTGTTCGTCGGAAGACCCGTTCGCCCGCACCAGAAGGTCATGCGGCTACCGCCGGGGGCGTCCGAGCCGGTGATCGTGGAGCGGCGTTCGTCCGGGCCGCGGCTGGTCGCCTGCTTCGCCACGATGTACTACTCGGCGCTGCGGCCGGAGGAAGCAGTGATGCTGCGCGACATCGACCTGAAGCTGCCGCGGAAGGGCTGGGGCGAGTTGCTGGTGTCGGAGACGGCCCGATCGCCGGTGCGGCGTGGACCGACAGCGGGCAGCGGCGTGACCGTCGCCAGCTCAAGCAGCGCGCGAAGGGGGAGGTGCGGCCGGTGCCGTGCCCGCCGCCGCTGACCGCCCTGCTGCATCACCATATTGAGCAGTACGGCGTCGCCGACGATGGCCGGCTGTTCCGCAGCATGGATGGTGGCGACGTCGCCGAGTCGACCCTGGCGCGAGTGTGGGACAAGGCCCGCAAGGCCGCGCTGACGCCGGAGGAATACCGGTCGCCGCTCGCTCGCCGGCCGTATGACCTGCGGCACGCCTGCGTGTCGACGTGGCTGGCGGGCGGCGTGATTTCAGCTCAGGTGGCGCTGTGGGCGGGGCACTCGGTCGCCGTCCTGCACGAGGTGTACGCCAAGGTACTGGCCGGGCTCGAAGAAGAATCGCTGGGCAAGATCGCTCGGATCCTGGGCCTGCCCGAGGACGACGAGGACGACCTGAATCGCGAGTAGCTCGAGCCGATCGGGACCATCGATCGCAGCCAAGAACCATCGAACGGTCCCTGACCACGCGGCACTCGGTCAGGGGCTGAATAACGCTGGTCACAGCCATGCGCGGCGCCGCTCGGGTCTTCACGGCAGCGTCGGAGGGCTGATCCTTCGAGGGTCGCTCGTCCTCAGCACGTCGAGAGCATCTCGTCGACACAGCGGCGTTCACCCACGCCACTCGAGGGCCTCGGCATCCTCGAACTCGTCCTCGCTATCGGTGAAGGCTTCCTGGTCCATGACGTCGTTGTCGGACAGGACGTCACTGTCGGACAGACTGGACGCGCGCGCCGATGGCCCGTCGTCGTGGGACCGGGCGCCGGCCAGCGCTTCAGCCTTCGCGAGCTCTCTGGCTTTCGCGGCGCGGCGCTTCATCATCGCCTTCGTCTCCAGCGAGGGCTTCCTCTTGCCCTTCACTTTGGGCACGCCCTTGACCTGGCCGAGCCCGTTGGCGCGCACCCAGGCCAGTGCTGCCTTCCGGTCGCCCTTGAACTTTCCCTTGATCAGCCTGGCAAAGGTGACGTACCCGTTGTATTCATCGCGGGCGGCCCTGAGTTCGGCGGTTCGTGCCTCGATGGCGCGTGCACGGTCCGCGTCGGCTTCCTTGATCCTCTTTTCGACCTCCGCGGCGTCCAAGCCGCCGGCTTCCAGGCCGGCCAGAATGGTCGGCACGTGCTGGGCTTGAACCGATGGGAACCAGGCCTCGGCGACATAGACGTACCGTTGCGATGTCGTCCATCCACCTGCCTTTCCCAGGATGTGATACCGCTCCGAGGTAACGTCGATGAGGGCCTGCTTCAATGGGCTTTCGCTCAGAGTGATGACGATGTCGGGAAGCGATGCCCCGCCCATTCCCTCGGCGAACTGGGGAACCCAGGTCAGGATCATGTCCGTGCCGCGCATCAGCGCGTAAACGCGTTCCTCGATCGCATTGCCCGCCCAGGCCAGAGCGACCGATTTGCCCTGTTGCAGCAGATTCACGAAGGTGTTGATCTTTTCGCCCTGCCATCCCGCGACATCGCCGGCCAGCAGCTGCCGGTGGGCTTCGTCGACGAAACCGCTGACTTTCCGGGCGAATGCCTGGCACGCCGCAAGCTCGTCCGGAGTCGGTGTGCCCCCGTGCTTGAATCCTTCATCCAGAACGCGCTGTGCGGGTCTCTTGCCGAGCAGACTGGACACGGCTGTGTTGCCTGCCAGCCGTTGGAGCCGCAGGACCTCGCCGTCAAGGGCCGCCACTCCCGCAGGTGCCCGGTGCTGCTTCGGTGACCCGGCCTCGCGATCCCGGTGCGCGCGCATGTCAACCAGTATTCCGGCGGCGCACCACCCGGTCATCCGCCACGCGGGCTGTCCTTTCGGGCGGGTACCGGCGCCGCCGCCCCGCCGTGGTCCCCTGCTCCAGCCTCCGGCCACAGCACCCGCAGTGTCTTGCCACCGCGTCCGGGATACCGGGGTCAGCGACGATGGCCAGGATCGCGTCCAACAGGGCCTGCCGGTCCTCGCCGGCCTTCCCGCGCTCGGCCAGCGCGTCGCGCATCTTGTGCGCGGCCTTGCTCTCCCGCGCCGAGACGGCCTGGTCGAACAACTGCACGACCTCGTCCAGCACGTCGGTCGCCGACTGCGCCAGCAACGTGAGCAGGATCGGGTGCCGGCGTTGCGGTTCGCGGCGTTGCAGCGCCTGCGACGTCAGGCGCCGGCCGACCGCGGCCAGGAACCGGCGCCGTTTCGCCGGCAGCACCGACAGATCCAGCGTGTGCGCGTCCACCCCGCGCAGGAACGTCAGCTTCGCCACCTCGGCCTTCACCGCCGCCGGCGACGCCTCGACCGGCCCGGGCGAGGTCGCTGGCGTGGCGCCAGGTGAAGTCGGCGAACGGCGCGGTGACCATCGCCCGATGCGTCCGGGCGACTCCCGCCGGGTCGAATTGGACAGCGCCTGGGGGCGAGGCCTCCGAGCGTACTGGCCTTCAGCTCATCGGGCGTACTCGATTCGAAAGAGCTGCTTCGCCGTGGCCAAGCGGCGCGCGGCGACATACAGTGTCGCCGGACCAACAGTACGAGTGCCTCGAACGCGGCGTGCTGCCCCGCACGGGTTGTTTCTTGCGATGTGACGTTACGCCACTGCGAAGGGTTGCGACTATCAGTCACGCGCTTCGTGCGGTTGGGATGGATGTCGGCGCCCGGGGGGACTTTGTGTACCTGACGATCACAGTGCAGGGGGAGCATGCGTCCGACCAGCTCCAGTCGCTGGATCAGGAACTCGCCGAGTCCGATGAGCTGCGCGGTCGGGTGCGACCAGTCCCCGGGCAGGCGAGGAGTTCGGAGCTGGGCGTCGTCGATTCGGCGTTGATGGTCGCGCTGGGGCAGGGTGGTGCCGTCACCGTGCTGGCGACAGCGGTGATCACGTGGCTGCGCCGCCGGGTCGGCAAGGTCTCGGTCAAGGTCGCCGGGCCGAACAAGACGATCGAGCTCACCGCCGACAACGTGCGCGGGCTGACGGCCGAGCAGATCCGTGGCCTCGTCACTGATCTCAACGAAGCGCTGTCCGTCGACTCCGACGCCGGTACGGCAACGTGACGCCTTCGCCGGCGTTGAGTACGCCGGGTGCACGGATCCTGCTGATCGGTACCAGCACGCACGCCGAGGCGTCCGCTCTCTCGTCGGTTCCCGCGGTGCGGCGGTCCGTGGACGCGCTCGCGGAGGTGCTGCTGGATCGATGCGGGGTGGACCCGGGGGCCCTGCGCGTGGTGCAGGATCCGGCGCACCCGCAGGAGCTGGGCAGCGCGATCACGGCGGCCGCGAACGCGGCGGAGAGCGTGCTGTTCGTCTACTACGCCGGGCACGGGCTGGTGGGTGCGGGCAACGGCGAGCTGTACCTGGCCACCCAAGCGACCGACGACCTCGTCGAAGGTCTGGCGTACACGGCGCTGCCGTATTCGGCCGTGCGCGAGGCACTGACCCGGTGCCGCGCCAGGTCGATCGTCGTCGTGCTCGACTGTTGCTTCTCGGGCCGCGCCGAAGGCGCATACGGCACCGCCGCGTCGGACGCGTTCGCCGCGACCGCGGTCCGCGGGACCCACGTCCTGACATCCGCCGCGCGCGACGAGGCCGCACTCGCGCTGCCCGAGGAGACCTACACCGCATTCACCGGGCGTCTGCTGACGCTGCTCACCACCGGCGACCCGACGCGCGGCGAATGGTTGAGCCTCCTCGACGCCTACGACTGGCTTGACCGGACGTTGTCGAAAGACGGGCTGCCCCGCCCTCGCCAGCACGTCAGCGACACCTCCGGGCGGCTACTGCTGGCACCCAACGCTGCCGCCGACGCACGGCGCCCCACCGAGTCGCCGACCGAGCCGCCCGCTGCCGTGGACTGCCCGTATCGCGGCATGGACCGCTACGGGCCACAGGATTCGCGCTACTTCTTCGGCCGTGACCAGGCAGTCACCGAACTGGTCCAGCGGCTCGGCGACGGGGCCCCAAGAGGCCCAGCCGTGGTGATCGGACCGTCCGGGTCGGGGAAGTCGTCACTCCTGCACGCCGGGCTGCTTCCCGCTCTCGAGTCCGGTGCCCTCCCCGGGTCGTCGCGATGGACTTCCCGGGTGTTCACCCCGGGAGAACATCCGCTCACCACGCTCGCAGAACAACGGCCACCCGTCGACGGGGGCCAAGTAGTGCTCGTGGTCGATCAGTTCGAAGAGGTGTTCACCGCTTGCCGCGACGAAGATGAGCAGGCCGAGTTCATCAAGGCCCTCCATTCCGAGGCTGAGGAGGGCACGCACATCCTTCTCGCGGTACGTGCGGATTTCTACGCCCAATGCATGGCGCATCCGCACCTCGTATCTGCCTTACGCGACAATGCTTTCCTGGTTTCGCCCATGACTGATGCCGAACTCCGGACAGTCATCGAGAAGCCCGCACGTGCGGCCGGACTCCAACTCGAAGCCGGGCTTACCGATCTGCTGCTTCGTGACCTGCGCGCGGGCCACGCGGAGTTCGACGCAGCGGGGGTGCTTCCCCTTCTGTCCTACGCGCTGCTGGCCACGTGGCAGCGACGAGCAGGCGTCACACTGACGCTCGCCGGCTACGAGGCCAGCGGCGGCATCTGGGAGTCGGTCAGCCAGCGGGCCGAAGCGACCTACGGCGCGCTCGATCCCGAAGCGCAGAAGGTCGCCCGGCGGGCACTGCTGCGGATGGTCCGGGTGAGCACCGGTGCCGAACCCACCCGTCGCGCCGTGCCACGCGCGGAGCTGCTTACCGCCGATTCCGCGCCCGGAGTGGACGCGGTGCGGCAGGTCCTCGACGTGTTCGCGCAGGACCGATTGATCACCGTGGACATGGAGACCGCCACCCTCACCCACGAGTCCCTGTTGCGGGCCTGGCCCCGCTTCCGGCAATGGATCGAGCGCGACAGCTCCGACCTCGTCATCCACCAGCAGATCAGCGACGCGGCCGAGCAGTGGGACCGGCTCGATCGGGATGCCGGCGGGCTGTACCGCGGGCGTGCCCTGACCGAAGCGGACCTGTGGCGGGAATCCCGGGGCAACGAACACGAGCTGACCCCGCTCGAACGCGCGTTCCTCGACGCCAGCTCGGCCGACCACCGGGCACAGGAAGCGGAAGCCGAACTACAGCGGCTCCGGGAGCGTCGGCAGAACCGCCGGCTGCGGCTGCTCACGACCGGCTTGGCGGTACTGGCCTCGGTCGCCGTGGTGGCGTCGATCTTCGCAGGGCTGCAGACCCGGACCGCATTCCAACAGCGCTCCACCGCGGAGGAACAGCAACACCTCGCCACCGCCCGGCTGCTCCTCTCACAGGCCGAGGCCGCCCGTGCCGGCGACCCGCGGCTCGCGCTGCAGCTCGGCATCGCCGCCGAGAAGATCCATCCCGACTCCCAGACCCGCGCGAGCCTGGTCGGCACCCTCGCTGGAACCTCCTACGCGGGCACGCTGACCGGCTTCAGTGACGGCGTCAAACTGGTCGCCGTCTCCCAGGCCGGGCTGATCGCAACCGCCAGCACCACTCGCGTGCCGGACGAACCCACCGCGTCCAACTCCGGCGGCGCCGCGCAAGCATCGGCCGGGAGCGGACCGACGACCTCCGCGGCGCCCAAGACCAAACTTCAAGGGGCGGTCACGCTGTGGGCGCTGCCGACGACCGGCCTGCCGACCCGGGCCGGCTCCGGCATCCTCATCGACTCAAGTAGGGTCGCGTTCCTGACCTTCTCACCCGACGGCCGGTTCCTCGTCACTCCCGGCGACGACGACCAGCTCCTGACCGTGTGGGACGTGTCGGACCCCGCGAAGCCCGCACGGCACGGATCGCTGGACACGGGCGAACACATGGACGTCTACACCGCGGCGTACTCGCCCGATGGTCGAACGCTGGTCGCCGCGGGAGGGCAGACGATCACTGTGTGGGACATGTCCGATCCCGCACACCCCAGGCAAGTGAGCAAAACCGACGCCACCCCCGGTGACAACATCGACTCGACGGCCATTTCGCCCGATAGCAGGACACTCGCCGTCGGCAGCGACCACGCGGTGGTGCTGTGGGACATCAGGGACCCGGGCCATCCGCGGCAAGTGGGCGCGCCACTGGCGGCTCGTTCGCCCGTCGCGTTCTCGCCGAAGCGATCGCTGCTCGCGACCCACGACAAGGACCCGAAGTCGAAGAACCAGAACGCATTCGTGCTCTGGGACCTGAGCTCGACCGCCGCGCCTGCGCGGGTCGGCACACCCATGAGTGGCAACAATGGCGCGGTTGCCTTCTCTCCGGCTGGAGACCTGGTCGCGACGGGAGCCTTCGACGGCACCACGACATTGTGGGGCATCGCTAATCCGGCCGTGCCGACTCGGACTGGAAACTCTTTGGTCGGCCACAGCAACTACGTCCTTTCAGTGGCCTTCGCACCGGGCGGCCAGGCCCTGGTCACCGGCAGCGAGGACAAGACCGCCATCCTGTGGAGGCTCACAGCGGCGGGGCGGATCCGTCAGGTCGGCGCCACGGCCGGAAACGCCGACTCGATCGCGTTCCGGCCAGCCGGGGAAACACTCGTCAGCGGCGGCACCGACGGCAAGGTCACCGTCGTTGACCTCACCGACCCGGCCCGAGCCGTCGCGCGGACTCACGCGATCTCCGGGGACTTCGCCCAGCTCTCACCCGACGGCCGCATGCTCGCCTCAGGGGCTGGCGGCAAAACCACGTTGTGGGACGTCACGGACGCCGCACGGCCCATCCGCGGCACAACACTGCCGGACAGTGGCAACCCAGCATTTTTTCCCCGAACAACGCGATGCTCATCACCGGCGACAAGGACAAGTCGATCCTCTGGGACGTATCCGACCCGCGCAACCCGGTCAAGCGCGCCGAGGACTTGCCCGCAATCATCGTGCTAGTCGCCGAGTTCAGCAAGGACAGCAAGACACTGGCCGTCAGTAACATCTACGACTTCGACGGCGCAGTCACGCTGTGGAACGTCGCAGACCCCACACGGCCGGCCAAGAAACCCAGCTCCGTCGTCGCCGGCGATGGCACCAACGTCACAGCCGCGGCCTTCAGCCCGGACGGCCAGACCCTCGCGACCGGCCGCGCAGACGGCCGGATCATCCTCTGGGACCTCTCACACGGCGAGCCCGTCCGGGTCGGACAGCCGCTGACCGGACCCGGTGAGCCCAACGGCAACTCCAGCTCGCTCAGCAGCACCGTCAGTGTGCTCGGCATGGCCTTCTCGCCGAACGGCAGGCTCCTCGCGACGACAAACCTGACGAAGACGGTGATCCTCTGGGACGTGACCGATCGCGCGGCCGCGCACGACCTCGGAGCCCCGGTGCCGGTACCCACCCAGTCGCCGCGCGAGGTCGCGTTCTCCCCCGACAACACCAGGCTCGCAACCGTCAGTTTCGACAGCAAGGCGATCCTGTGGGACATTAGCGAGGTCGTTCTGCTCCAGGACCGCGCGGCCGAAAGGGCCTGTGACATCACGGGAACCGGCCTCGACGAGGCGGCATGGGCCCGGTACGTGCCCGGAATGCCCTACATGCCGACGTGTCCATAAAAGATTAGGGCGGGGTGAGCGGCCCTGAGTATGAGGAAGCCCAGTCCAGATTGCCGATGACTGATGTTTTAGTGGTGCTGAATCGGACCTTATCGCGACGGAATCTTGGGCCAGCCGCGGATGGGCTGGCACAGTGGCGAGGTGGCGGTGGCTCGATTACGTGTCAGCGGGCGAGTAGGACGTTGCGATGGGTCCAGGACAGCGAAGAGATGGTCGCAGAGGTCAGGGTCGATGACGGCGGCGGTGAGGATGTCTCCACAGAGGGTCAGGGCGTCGAGAGTGACTCCGAGGCACCAGATCTGGATGTCACCGGCCGCGAGCGCGCGGTCGAGGGTGGCGAAGGGTTCGAGGTCGTTGTAGGCGATGGGGAGGCCACTACCGTCGTATTCGTCGTGGCCGAGGAGTGATTGAGGGTCCGGGGCATTACTGCACTGGTTCCGGCAACTGCGCATCCGGCGGGAGATCCGTGACGACATCTACGAAGCCTTCCTGCGCTTGGCGTGCAGCATCATCTGCTTCCGTCGCCTGGTCAACCACGGACTTTGTTCGTGCCCGTTTCCGAGCTACGTCCGTGAGTGAGTCTGCGGACGGTGATGCGGATCATGGACCAGCGGACTTCACCGACACCAAAGACCAGATATCAGAAGACGACCCCGGGTCACAACTTGTCGTTCACTGCTCGATTGAGTGAATCTTATCGCCCTGATCGGGGATTGCTCATCAGTCAGGCGAACGGCCACGATCGAAAGGTTCGCGCATCCGACCGGATGCACTGATGGGAAGGCTCGTGATGTCGAGCACAAAACGCACGTCGAGAAAAATCATTTTCGGCGCGGTAGTGGCCCTGATGGCGGCCATGTTAACGGTCGAACAGGCGCAAGCGGATGAACGGGCGCAAGCGGTAGTGGCGGGCTGCGTCTCGCCAGGATCGCTCGCTTGCCTGCAGATAACCAGTGCCGTGTCCCCAGGCAAGAAACTGGACATCGAGAATCCGGGTGATCCGCACTCGTATCTCCAGCTCAAAGCCGACGGCGGCGACCGCTCGTTCTGGAAAATTTTACAGAACCCCGACTTCTCCTTCCAGATGTACAATCTCGCCAGCCATAATTGTGTGGATGTCTGGCGTACCAACAGCTATCTCGACCAGTGGGAATGCGTGGGCCAGACCAGCCAGCGCTGGCACCTGGTGCCCTACAGCTCCGAACTCACCAGCTTCATGATCAAACAGGAAGACACCGGAAAGTGCTTCACCCTCGACAGTGCGGACTACATCTACGTCGGCGACTGCGAGGTGGCCAACCCCCGACAGTCCTTCCAGCTCGGCGTTTCCGCCGCGATTCCCGGTTCCAAGAACCTGGCCACCAGGTACGCCATGGCACAGTGCGATAAGAACCCTCGAACGTGTAACTGGAAGGAAGGCACGACCAAATACCCTGCCTATCTCGGCGCGTCGAAATGCGTCAGCCAGCTCGTTAAGAACGACAGCCCCAACTACAACGCGTATGCACGCACCTGGACCCAGACGGTGGGATGGGAGAACACCGTCGGCGGCAGCGTGACGGTCGGTGTGGAAGTCGGTATCGACCTGGGCATCAAGGCGCTGGTCAAAACCGAGATCCAAGCGAACTACGCGCACACCTGGATCGGCGCGGAGGAGACTTCGGATACGGTCACCGTCAACCTGAAGCCGCAGGAATACGGCTGGGTGACCAGGGCGGCGCTGCTCAAGAAGGTCGTCGGCACTTGGACTTTGGACATCGGCGGCCATGTCTGGACCCAGAAGGCGACCATCGTCATCCCCGCCGCCGACGGCACGGACACGAAGCTCAGTACCATCGTCCTCAAGACGGGCTTCACCCCGCCGACCGACTGCGCGGGCTGACTCACCGAGTCAGTTCGACTTCCGTGTTGACTCGTCGATCTTCGCGCCGCGGATGTGCCGCAGCGGCTGGTGCCAAAGGTCGCTCACGAAAGGTCCCTTCAGGCGGCGACGCGGGCCGGGGCCGCGCCGGTGAGGAGGTCGGCGGTCGCGCGGAGGAGTGCGTCGAGGCCGGACCGGAACGGGGCCATCCCGGCGGCCGTGCCGTGGCAGGACGGCGCGGGCCGAGGTGCGCCGCGGACGGAGAGGAACTCGCCGTCGACCGTGTTCCGCCCAGTCGTGTCCCGCCCAGTCGTGTCCCGCCCAGTCGTGTCCCGCCCAGTCGTGTCCCGCCCAGTCGTGTCCCGCCCAGTCGTGTCCCGCCCAGTGATCTCCGCGGCGGCCCGGCCCAGCCGGTAGCCGCCCTGGCCGCGGACCAGCCCCGCCTGGCGCAGGTCCCGCATGAACCGGGCCGGGATGTCCTGGGTGGACGCGACGGCTTCGCAGGTGATCGGCCGCGTGGGGTCCGCGGCGAGCTTCAGCAGGACCTGGATCGCGTAGTCTGCCCTGGCCGAGGTGCGCATACCCGCCATCATCCCCGGACCAGGACCGGTTCGCGCCGGGAATCAGCTTGTCTAGTTCGGATGCCGGCAGGTCGGCCAACTGCTCGACCGGCCGGCTCGCGATGACCCCTCGGATCAGAATGCCCGCGTCCGCCAATTCCGCAGCCGCTGGTCCAGCAGCCGTTCGGCGATGCCGGGGATCGCGGCCAGGAAGTCGCTGTACCGCCCGGCCCCGCATCAGCGGCGAGGATGATCGCGCCGTTCCACCGGTCGCCTCACCCGCAAGTCGCCCGCAGATGGGGTAAGAGAGGTCGGGGGGCAGGCCCCCGACCTCGGGTACTGGCGCTAGCCGAGCCGACAGCTGGCGAGGATGATCTCTTGGCCGAGTAGGGTGCTGATCCGGATGGCGTTCTGCGCCGGCTTTCCGTCGGACGTGGTGGTCTCGTTGTAGAAGACCGTTGCCACGCCGGGGATGCCGAGCGAGCCGGAACTGAGCCCGATCGGGATTCCGTTGATCGTGCCGACGCTGGACGAGCGGGTGATGCCCGCCGCGCTCACGACGCAGGTGCTGTTGATGTCGGTGAGCCTGATCGCCCCGCCGAGCAGGCTGCCGCCCGCGGCCGACGCATGAACGGTCGTCGTGCCGTCGTCGGTGTTCAAGGTGCAGTCGGCGTGCAGCGCGTTGACCGTGCCGATACCCGCGGACAACGAGGCGGTCGTCTTCGACTCGTCGGGTGGGCAGGTGACCAGCGGGGTCTTGGGAATGCTGACCAACCCGTTGGCCTGCACGGCGAACGCCTCACCGGGCAGGTAGATCACCACCTTGACCACGGCCGTGGCTGCGCCGCCGTCGTCGCTGGCATGCTGCGGGGTAGTGGATTGTCCGCCGCTGAGCGTGCGCTCTTCGCCGCGGAGGATTAGGAACAGGGTGGGGTGTACGGGATGCTGGGCAGGTAGTTCGCCCACTGTGCCTCCGTGATCCGCGGATGGGTGACGGCGCAGATCCGGGCGGCGACCGCCTCTTCGTCGGTGTCCCAGAGCCGGACGGTCTTGTCGGTGCCCGCGGTGACGACCGTGCGCCCGTCGGGACTGAAACCGATCGAGTTGACGCGGTCGGTGTGGCCGGTGAGCGTCGCTTGGAGACCCGGTGCGCGGGGGTCGGCGATCGTCCAGAGGGTGGCTGTCGTGTCGTAGCTGGCCACCGCCATGCGGTGGCTGTCGGGGCTGAAGGCGACGGAACTGACGGTGTTGCTGTGGCTCTCCGCCGATGACAGCAGCTCGGCGTGCCGCGGATCGGCGAGCGACCACAGCCGGACGGCGTGCCCCGCTCCCGTCGCGAGGAGGCGGCCGTCCGGGCTGAACTCGGCGTCGTGCACCGTGTCGGGCTGATCGCGCAGGACGGCCAGAGCCGCCGGGGCTCGTGCGTCGGTGACGTCCCACAAGCGTGCGGCGCGATCGGCGCCTCCGGCGGCCAGCGCGTGCCCGTCCGGGCTGAAGGCGAGCGAGAAAACCCGGTCACCGTAAGGAATGACGACGAGCGGAGGCTGATCGGTCGTCAAATCCCACAGGCTGACCGAATCGGTGTCTCCCGCCGCAACTACGTGACCGTCCGGGCTGATCGCGACGGCGAAGGCGTTCTCGCCGGGAACGGTCAGCACGCGCAGCAGCGCGGGGTGGGCCGGGTCGTCCAGCCGCCAGAGGCGCACGGTCCGGTCCAGGCTCGCGGTGGCCAGGACCCGACTGTCAGGGGTGAACGCGGCGTCGACCACGCCGTCGGTGGGCCCATGCAGCGTCGCCGCCGCTGCCGGGTGCTGCCGGTCCGTGACGTTCCACAGGCGGGCGCTCTGATAGCTGGCGGCCGCCACCAGCCGGCCGTCCGGGCTGGGCACGGCCCCGATCACCGGGCCGTAGTGGCCGCCCAGGACGGGGCCGCCGATGTCCCAGAGTCGGGCAGTGGTGTCCCTTCCCGCGCTGGCAAGGGTGCGCCCGTCGGGGCCAAACGCCACCGAGTACACGGTCTCGGTGTGGCCGACGAGCGTGACCGGCTCGCCCGGGAACGCGGAATCTTCGACGTCCCAGAGCCGGACGGTGAAGTCGTAGCTCCCGGTGGCGACGGTTCGCCCGTCCGGGGAGAACGCCACGGACGCGATGCCGCTCGTGTGGCCGGTCAGCGCGGCGAGCGGGCGGGGCTGCGGCTTCGTCAAGTCCCACAGCCGCAGGGTGTTGTCGAACCCGCCGGTCGCCAGTTCCCGGCCGTCCGGGCTCACCGCGGCGGCCAGCACGCGGTCGGTATGCCCGGTGAGCACAGCCGACGGGCGCGGCGCGGAGGGGGTGGTGACGTCCCAGAGCCGGACGGTGGTGTCGGCGCTGGCGCTGACCAGGGTGCGGCCGTCCGGGGTGAACACCACGGCGCTGACGTCGCCGGTATGGCCGGTGAGCGAGGCCACCGCGGCGCCGGATCCCGGGTCCCACAGGCGCACGGTGTCATCGGTGCCCGCCGAGGCGATGAGCCGGCCGTCGGCGCGGAACGCGATCCGGCGTACCCCTCCCGGATGACTGCCGAGCACTGTCGTCAGGTGGGGACGTGCGGGATCGGCGACGTCCCAGAGCCGGATCGCGCCGTCGGCCCCGGCGGTGGCCAGCAGCGTGCCGTCCGGGGAGAACCCGGCATCGAGGACGCCGCCGCGCGCCGGGTCGCCGACGGTGCCGGCCACGTGCGGGTGGTGCGGGTCCGAGGTGTCCCACAGCCTCGTCGTGGCGTCGGTGCCGGTGGTGGCCAGCAGCCGGCCGCCAGGGTGGAAGGCGGCGGCGTACACGGCACCGGTGTGGCCGGGCAGGAGGGTCGAATACGGCGTGGCGAAGGTGCTCAGCAGGGCTCCGCGGGCCTGGGTGGTCGGCGTGAGCCGGTAGGCGGCCAGTCCGAGCTGCGCGGCCAGCGCGGGGTCGCTCGACCGCAGGGCGGTGCTGTCGCCGGCCACCTTGGCCGACAGCGCGGCGTCCCGCTGTTCGCGGGTGGTGCCCAGGCTCCGGACGGCGGCAGCGGTCGCGCCGACGGCGACGACCAGCAGCACGAGCAGCGCAGCGACGAGCCGCCGCAGCCGGCCGGCCCGGCGCCGTCGCGCCGACTCTTCTTGCTGTTCGCGGGCGGTGGAAGCGGCCAGGAATTCCCGGGCCTGCTCGCCGGGTGCGGTGGACTCACCCGTGGTGCGCGCCCACTCCGTGGCGATGGCCAGCCGCGTGCCCCGGTAGAGCGCCGCCGGGTCCCGGTCTTCGCGCTGCCAGGTCGCGGCGGCTTCTTCGAGCGGGCGACCGACTGCCAGGCCCGCGCGATCGGTGTCCAGCCAGCCGCGCAGCAGCGGCCACGCCGACAGCAGTGCCTCGTGACTGAGCTGGACCGTGTCCTGGTCCGCGGTGACCAGCCGGGCGTCGATGAACAGGTCGAGCACCTCGCGGACGCCGGCGGGCAAGGAGGCGGCGGGCACCCGGCGCCGGGTGTCGGCGGTATCGGGGGCGACGTGCACCAGGCTGAGAAACAACCGGCGTGCCAGTATCCGCTGCGGCTCGGTGAGCGACTCGTACACCGTGGTGGCGGTGGTGGCCACCGCGCCGTCGATCCCGCCGACCGCGCGGTAGCCGGCGATCGTGAGGCGCCGTCCGTCGCTGTGGCGCCAGGTGGCGTACAAGGCGTGGGACAGCAGGGGCAGCCCGCCGGCCTCGCGGTGACCTCCGGGCGGGGTCAGCTCGCTCAGCAGCAGGTCGACCAGCCCGTCTTCGACGGCCACCCGCGCCCGGCGGGCGGGTTCGAGGACGGCCCGGCGCAGTTCGTCGTCGATCATCGGGCCCAGAGCCAGCTGGCCGTCCCGCACCGCGGCGACCAGTTCCGGGTACCGCAGTACGTGACCGTAGAAGTCCGCGCGCAAGCCCAGCACGATCGTCCGCCCGGCCTCGGCCGCGGCGGCGAGCGCGGCCACGAACCGGTTCCGCTCGCCGTCGTCGCGGCAGGCGGTGAACATCTCCTCGAGCTGGTCGACGATCAGCACGTCACTCGAGCCGGAGAGCACTTCCCCCGGATGCGCGCCCGGTGTCCGCAGCTCGACCACCGCGCCGGCGGACCGGAGAGCCGGAACGAGCCCCGCGCCGAGCAACGAGGACTTGCCCGCGCCGGACGGCCCCACCACGATGTGCGGCCCGCGGCTCGCCCGGACGCGCTCCACGAGAAGCTCCACGACATCCTCGCGGCCGAAGAACCAGCCGGCGTCCTCGGGCCGGAAGCCGGCGAGCCCCCGGTAGGGCTGCGGGCCGGCGGGCCGGGGCCCGGGCGTCCGGCGCACCCGGCGCCAGGCCGCGAGCCAGGCCTCCACTTCGTCGTCCGCGCTCACCCCACATGCGGCCAGCACCCCCACGAGCAGGTCCCGCGAGGCAGGCGAGGGCAGGCCGCGCCCGGAGAACCAATCGCCGATGGTGGTGTGCGCGCCCCGCACCCCGGTCTCGGCGGCGACCTGGCGGATGGACAGGGAGCGGCTCTCGCGGAGGAGGGTCAGTGCCCGGGAGAAGTCCTGCCGGGTGTGGATCGCGCCGGGCGCGGCGGCACTCGTGGGTTCGGACACCGGACTCCCGGAATGCTCGCGTTGGCACCGACCGACCGATGCTAGGAGGGCCGTTCGGACCAGCCGTACCGCTGGACGGGTTCGTCGGCCACCCGTCCGGGTTCTGTCCGGACTACTCCGTTCGCCTTCCGCGCGGGCCGGACGGCCCCCGACCATCGGTGGTGCCTCCTCGACCTGACAACGGAAGGACAGCGACGTGCCGAGTCCCGCCGCACCCGGTCCCCGCGCCGCCAGTGACCCCATCGCGTGCCCTTCGGCACCCCGGCCCGACACCGGACCGCACCGACGAGGGCTCACCGTCGGCGCCTGCCCGGGCCGAAGCGGCGGCCGGAGCCGGTGGCCGGCCGGTTCTTCGCGCTCCGGCGGGCAGCCGCGGCCGTCAGCGCGAGTGCGCTCAACTCGGTGGCGGGTACGACGAGGAGCAGCAGTGCGTTCAGGGCCGGCCCCGGCGGAACGAGCAGGGTGAACACGAGAACGCCGATGATCCGCGCCACCGAAACGGCCACAGCATGCTGTCGATCCTGATTCATGACAATACGTGCGATCCGCGGTCGCCTATCTTCCACTGCTCACGGTTCGAATCGAAGGATCACCTGATTGGGCGAGTTTGCAGCCGAATGAGTTAACTTGCGGGGTGCGGAGGAAGAAACGGCCGCCCCGGCGCACTTACCCGGCAAGACCGGGCAACAGCTATCTGGAGGGAATTCCTGTGACGCTTGCCGACCGTCACCCCGCAGTGCCGATACCGCGAGATCAGGACGACCACGAAACATATGGACAGGAGGTCGTCGCGTTCACCTCCGCGCAGACGCGGGAGGAACGAAGCCGAGCGTTTGCGGCCATCGTGGAATCCCATTGGAATGCCGTGACCAGGTATTGCTCGGCCGAACTGAACAATGATCACCACGCCGCCGAAGACGCCGCCGCGGAAACCTTCGCGCTGGCCTGGGACAAGTTGCAAGGTATCGAGACACCGCGGGCCGTGCGGAGTTGGTTGTTCACGGTCGCCAAACGGCAGTGCCTGCGGATCCAGCGGCTCAAGTCCCGCGAAATCGGCAACCTGCCGGCAGCCGTGCCGGAGAAATCGGCTCCGCGTACGCACGACGGCGAATCGGGCCGAGAATGGCTGAACCTGCTCGTGGCCATGCTCCCGCCCGAGGAACAGCGGTTCCACGATCTGTGCTACCAGCTGGAACTCCGGGGCAGGGAACTCGCCGTCGCCCTCGGCGAGGACCCCGAGAAGCGGGCCAAAGTGGATAAAATGGTCCATCGGCACAACACCTGGATCCGCGGGGCCATCGAGGCCGAGATCGTCGTTCGTGAGGGGCAGTACCAGTCGCAGTGCCCCGAGCTCGCGCGCATCCTCGAGGAGGCCGGCCACGTGGTCCCCCCATCGGGGGTCATGCCGCTGGAGCTGGGCAAGAAAGTGGCCAACCACATCGGCCGCTGTCACAAGTGCGGCGACGACGTCGAACGTGGCAAACGGCGGTACAGCGCGCTCGTGCTGCTGCCCGCCCTGGGGCTGTGGGGTTTGCTCGGCAGGCGCGGCAACGACAACGCCGTCGAGCCGGCGTCGTTCTCGACCGCGGACCCCGGAGAGGCGCGGTTCGAGGACGACGTCCCACGCCCGGACGGCGCCAAGCGCGGAGTGCGGGGGCGAGCGCTCGGTTGGTCGGTGGCGGTCGGCGTGGTCATCATCCTCATCGTCGCCTTGACCATGCGCTCGGGCGACGGCGCGGATCTTTCCCTTTCTCCGCATCCGGATCCGGCGTCCCCGACCGAACCGGCCGCCGTCCCGGACGGCAGCGGCGGACTTGATCCATCCGGCCGCAACCGGCGCGAGGGCCAGGGCAACGGTGATCACGGGGGCGCGCCGGGCCCGTCCGCTCCCGGCGCTAATCCGGACCGGCTCCCGTCCGATCCCTCGGTGGCCCCGCCCCCACCCCCACCCGGAGTGCTGGCGGTGGCCCCCACGTCGCTCACCTTGCCGCTCTACGCGACCACGGCAACCGTCACGATCTCCGGCGGCAGCGCCCTCTCGTGGACGGCGGCATCCACGGACCCGGCCGTCTCGACGACACCCGCGAGCGGAGCCGTCGCGCCCGGCAAGCCCGCGCAGCTCAAGATCACCGTGAACCGCGGCGCCACGGCGAAACCGGGCGCCGGGTTCGTCGTCACCTCCGGCACCGGCCAGCGAATGCCGGTAGCCGTGCACTGGCCGACGCCGGGCAAGGTGGGCGTGACGGCCCCGCGGATCGATCTCGGCTACCAGGCCGCCACCGCGACCTTCAGCGTGACGGCGACCAACGGAAACCTGAATTGGTCGGCAAGTTCTCCCCACCCCGCAGTGGCCGTCAGCCCGGCCGGCGGCTCGCTCACCGCCGGAAAGGGCGCACTCGTGACCGTGCGGCTGGCCCGGCCGATCAGCACCGGCGGCGACGTCCCCCTCCGCGTGACAACGCCCGACGCCCAACAGGTCACCGTGATGGTGCACTGGCTGGCAACCCCGGGAACGTTGCGCACCAGCACCAACGCCGTGCACATCGGCGCATCCGACAGCACCGCGCGGTTCACGGTC
This sequence comes from Amycolatopsis sp. NPDC051128, assembly GCF_040682715.1. Taxonomy (NCBI): domain Bacteria; kingdom Bacillati; phylum Actinomycetota; class Actinomycetes; order Pseudonocardiales; family Pseudonocardiaceae; genus Amycolatopsis; species Amycolatopsis sp. NPDC051128. The sequence continues at coordinate 81,852 of NZ_JBFBBN010000007.1, forward strand.
GGAGTCTCCAGCGGCACGAACACCTGGACAGCCACGCTGTCGGCACCAAGCTGTACTGCACCCACCTGCCGCCTGACCATCTCGCGGACTTCGGGCTCGGGCACCGCGGAAATCACCGTGACATTGTGGCCGCACCCGTCCTCGGTCGACCCGGCAGCGCACGCCCACGGGCAGATCACCCTGACCACCCCGGACGGCCAGCGCCTCACCATCGACGTCACGTGGGATCCCTACGAGCCGGGATAGGCCACGTGTTCGGACAACGTCGCAGAGATGGCGTGGGCCGGCGGCGTCACCGGCTCACGCCGATGCGCCCGTTGCTGACGGCACCATCGACGGGGATGAACGAGCACTCTCGTCGGGAAGTGATCAGCCATCGGTGGGGCCGCCTCTTCAGAGGCGTTCGATGCGGTCGGCCTGCGGGCCCCGGTCGCTCTGACGCACCGTGTACCGGACCCGGTCACCCTTCTGCAGCGGCTCCGACCCGATGATCACGGACGCGTGGGCGAAGAGATCGTCGCCGCCTGCGTCCGGGGTGATGAAGCCGAAGCCGCGGTCGCCGTCGTAGCGCGCGACGACGCCCTCGCCGCCTCGTACGGGCACGTCCCGCGCCGCCGGCCCTGCGGCCGCGGCAGGTGCCGACCGCTGCGGCGCCGTCTGGGGCTCGGCGCCCCGGACCAGGTGCACGTCGCGGGCCTGCGGGCCCTTGTCTCCACTAGCCACCTCGTAGGCGACGCGGTCGCCCTCCGTGAGCCACGTCAGCCCCTCGGCCAGGGCCCGGGCGTGAACGAAGACGTCCCCGGCGCCGGAGTCGGGGTTGATGAAGCCGAAGCCCTTGTCCTCGTCGTACCAGGCCACCGTGCCGTCGGCACCGTCCGCGATACCAGCCGCAGCGGGTGAGCCGGCCCCTGCTCCCAGCGGGATCACGTGCCCGGCCTGCGGGCCGCGCTCGCCTTCGACGATCAGGAAGGCCACCCGCTGCCCCTCGGTGACCACGCCGCCGGTCACGATGGCGGAGCTGTGCACGAAGACGTCGGCGCCGCCGCCGTCCGGCGACGCGAAGCCGTACCCCTTGCCCGGCTCGTACCAGTTGATGGTGCCGAGCAGGCCCACGGCGCTGCCGGTGGCCGCATCGGCGGTGACGCGAACGCGCAGCGCCTGGGGCCCGCGGTCGTTCTCGCCGACCTCGAACACGACGGCCTCACCCTCGCGGAGCACTCTCGCGCCGCCGTCCCCGACGATCTCGGAGGCGTGCACGAACACGTCCGGCGAGCCGTCCTCGGGCGCGAGGAAGCCGAAACCCCGTTCGGCGTCGAACCAACGGACGGTCCCTTGCGGCATCAGCGGCTCCAGGTCGAGAGGGCGGGCAATGGCCCCCATTCTCTCTGACAGACCTCCGGTCCGTCGTGCCGGGCCCCACAGGCGGGCGGTGCGGAGCCACGGGCGGGCCGTTGGTTCACCTAGCGACACGCCGAGTTTTGAGACCAGGTCCAAATCGACAAGTCCCAGGAACTCACCGTCGCCTCGGTGTTCCAGGAACCAAGGCGATCATCGTGTCTGCCTACTTCGGCGGCATGACCTTCAGCCAGACCGTGACCGGGTCGAGGATCTACCGCGCCGAAATCTCGGCCATCCCCAAGGCCGTAGTATCCCGCTGTGCACGACACGACGCTCAGAGTGGCGCGGCCCGATGAGGCCGGGGCGCTGACCGAGCTGATCCGGCGTTCGAAAGCGCATTGGGGCTACCACCCGATCCAGCTCGACGCCTGGCGGGACGAACTTTGCATCCGACCCGGCGAGGTCACCGCGCGGCGCACGGTGGTCGCCGAACGCGACGGCCGGGCCGTCGGGGTGTCCACTGTGGAGGGTGAGCCGCCGGACGGCGTCCTCGGTCTGCTCTTCGTCGAGCCGTCCGCGATCGGCGGCGGTGTCGGGCGCGCACTGTTCCGGCACGTGCTGCGGGAGGCCGGGCGGCTGGGGTTCACGCGGCTGACGCTCGAAGCCGACCCGCACGCCGTGGGGTTCTACCGGGCCGTGGGGGCCCGACAGATCGGTACCGAACGCTCGGCGGGTGGCCGTGACCTGCCGGTCTTCGCCGCGTGGCCGATCGGGCCCGAACCAGCGTGGCGCAGCCGGGACCCGGCGGTCCCGGTCGGCAACGTCGCCGAGTTCAACGGCCAGTTCACCGGCGGCACCCGCGGCCCCGACCACTACTCGTGCCTGGTCGCGTTCTGCGTCCCGCGCCCCATGGCGCTCGTGCTGCCCGAGCCCGTCGGGGACTGGTGGGTCCGGGACACCGGCGCAGTGCTCGGCTGGGACGAAGTCGAGGTGCACAGCGGGATCGCGCGCGACGGCCGCGTGTCCCGGGCCCTGCCGGACCACCTCCGGGACGCACCTCTGCTGCCGTGGGGCCGCACGGCGGAGGTCGACCGAGGCTCCGCCGCGGCGCTCGCGGCGGTCCGCCGCTACGAGTCCAAGCGGCACGCGAACGCGCTGTTCCACACCCTGGCTCCCGATCACCCGGGCGTCACCGTTCCGCGGCAGCGGCCCGTTCGCTCGCGACGCGCCCTTGCCTTGGAACCGCTCGCCGTGCTGAAGACCGAGTACGGCGTCGGCGGGTCCGGCACCATGGTTGTGGGGCCCGGCAAGGACCTGCCCTGGCGCCTGCCGCGGAACGCGCTCGTGGAGGAGTATGTCCCGGGCGAGGGACCGCACCGGAACCCGACGTTCGACGCCGTCGTGGACGCCCGCGGCGAGGTGCAGCCGGTAGGGGTCGGGCTGATGAACGTCGAGGGCACCGGCTACCTCGGCGTCACCGTCGGGGACGGCGTCGTGCCCGATCGGCTCGCGGCCACCGCCACGGCGTTCGGGACCGCCGTCGGGCGGGAACTGGCCGCGGCCGGCTACCGGGGCTGGTATGACGTCGACTTCGTCACCGCCGGGTCCAGCCTGCTCGCGCCCGTCGAGATCAACCTGCGATTCACCGGTCCGGCGGCCGCGTTCCACCTTCGGGCCGCGCTCGATGCCTCACGGGGCGGGCGGCACCTCGTCCGCACGATCGACCGGTTGCCGCTCGGCGCGCGGCTGCCGGACCCCGCGCTGCACGAGCATGTTGCCCGTGTCCGACAGCGGTGTGCGGACCTCGGTGCGCTCCTGGTGATCACCATCCCCACGGCCGGGTTCGACCCCGTCCCCTGGCTGGGTGTGGCTCTCGCCGCTCGCACCCGGGCGGAGCTCGACGCGGCCGAAACCGCCGTCCGGGAAGCGAACGCGGACCTGGCCCTGATGTTCCACGACCTGGACGTCAGTCGGCGGGACGCGCCACGAAGAGGACGAGCACGGCCGCGGCGATCATCAAGGGGATGTTGAAGACGTAGACGAGGAGCTGTTGCCGGGCCCAGTCCGTCTTGGCGGCGAGCCGGTAGAGGTTGTCCTGCGGCCACCACGCGGCCAGCAGCCAGGCCAGCGCCACCTGGGCGAGCACGGTGAGCCACCGGGGACGGCCCAGTTCGGCCAGCCACCCGTGGCCGAAGAGCAGCACCGAAACCCCGGCCCCGAACGCCAGGCATTCGGCCACGTAGAGCGCGGTGAACCAGCCGGTGAACCGGTCCGGAACGTCCGAGAGGTCGGTGGAGCCCGGCCAGAATGAATTCGTGAGCGCGAAGGCTATGCCTCCCAGCACCGCCGTCACGACCAGGAAGAACACCATTTGCGCCACGCTGTCGAGCTCGGCCGGCGATCCCTTGCCTCCAGAGGGCGGCCGTACCGTGTCCGTCACCCGCAGCGGCAGTCCGTCGCGGTCGATCTCGCCGGTTGCCGTGCGGGGCAGGGACGGCACGAACACCACCGTCCGGGGAAGCCGGCCGGCGGGCAACGGGCTGGAGGCCAGGAACGCCCGGATCTCCGCCGGCCGGAGCTGTTCTCCCGTCACGACGTATGCGGTGAGCGCGGTTTTCCGCGGCGCGGCGGGAACCCTGATGACCGCGCACTCCCGCACCTCGGGATGTTCACGGATTTGGTCCTCGACATCGGCGTACCGGTGGGCCACGTCAAATCCTCTGCACGAAGGGAAAGCGAAACCCCGTGATCCTAGTGGGCTCCGCACCGCCGGACACAGGGCTAATCGGGCGCTTGTAACAGGGACCCGGATCTGGGGTAGGTCCCGTCGTGCCGGACACCAGTTTCGCATCTGCGGCGATCGTTTGAGATGGTCACAGGCGCCGCGGGCGGTGATCCAATCGTCGAGGGCGGTACGCAGCTGCAGGCGCAGCGCACCTCCTGGTACCTCCTCGTCCTTGCCGTACCGGACGATCGGCCCCCCTGCGCGCGGAGATCCGCACCTCCCCGACATTGAGCGCGACGACCTCACCGCCCCCGCAGGTCCCGTAGTACGGGGATACGACCACTCCGCAACCTGGACCATCCGCCCGAAACCTCGACGAGCGCGAATGACCTGAAGCCGCCACCGTGCGGTCGTTACGGATCCGGCCTGTGGTGGCGCCGAGGTCGTCGGCGACGGTGTCGAATGCCCTGAGCACGGTTCTGGCGAGCGCGGTCGTCGGCTGCTCGCAATACCAGAGCAGGCTTCCCTGGTGGAGCAGCGTGGCAGCTGGTCGTGGCACGTGAGGTATCGGCGCGGTGTTCGTTCGGTGTCCGGATTTGGCTCGCGCCGTGATGCTGCGGCGTATGCCGCGGGACTGGAGGTGGACCGGCGTCGGCGGGTGTGGATCGATCCGGCGAGGCGCTCGTTCTCAAGGAGCGCTCAGCTACTCGGTACAGCGTGCAGGTCCGTTGACGCACTAAGGGGGATGCTCGGCACGGCCGCGCGGACCATCCCCTGGCGCGAGCGGTATGGCGCCACTGCCGTCAGTGGCGCGAATCTCGCAGGTACATCTCCCGCGGGCGAGCCCGTGCTCGGCGTGGTACCAACCTGGAGTCACGGATCCGACGCCCGCAGGGCGCTTCGTGGTTGCTCGGCGCCTTCGGGCCGTCAGCACGATCCGTCGGACTACGCCACCGCGCTCCTGGCCGGCGAGCGGTTGGCGACGAAGAGGATCAACGGTTGAGCACCAAGGCTCGCGGAGTCGGGCGCGACCTTCCTTCGTAAACTGTCCACCCCTGCCGTACATTCCGTCAGCCCAGCCGCCTCCCCGGCAATGACGCTGTCAAAATCGCGACCGTCACTCGTGCGTCCCGTCTACCTGTGAGGTGCCACCGTCTGGGCGATCATCGGCACCCGTGGCTGCCTGACACGCCGACATAGCCGACGACGTGTTCACTGTCCGCGACGCCGCCAGTCAGTCCACTTGCGCGACGGTGATCACGACATTGCCGATTTTCTGTCCGGTCTCCACATATCGGTAGGCATCGACGATCTGGTCGAGTGCGTACCGCCGGTCGATGACCGGCGTGAAGTCCCCAGACTCGATCAACTCTTGCAGGTGGCGAACGATGGCCTGGTTGTCCCGCGGGAACGCGAACTTCACCTTCCTACCGCGCAGCAGCGGGGTGACCAATGCCAGCATGAGGTTCTGAGCCCAGGGCCCCAGCTCCGAGGACAGGTATACGCCACCGGGTTTGAGCAGTCGCCTGCAGCGGCCGAACGTGCTCTTGCCCACCGCGTCGAATACCGCGTCGTAGGTCTGCTCGTCCTCGGTGAAGTCCCCTGCCGTGTAGTCGACGACCCGGTCCGCGCCCAGGGATTTCACCAGCGCCAGGCTCTCCGTGGCGCACACCGCGGTCACGGTGACGTCGAGACTCTTCAGCAACTGGACGGCCGCCGAGCCGATCCCGCCGGTTGCGCCGTAGACAAGGACGTCCTGTCCGGCCCGGGTCCCCGCGTGCCTGATGCACGCGAGCGCGTAGTGCGCCCCCTCGGTACCGGGAGCGGCCTGCTCGAAGGTCACGCCCGCCGGGACGGTCGCGATCGACCCGTCCTGCGGCACCGACAGGTACTCGGCATGCGCGCCGAACGCGCCCTCGTTGTACCCGAACACCCGATCGCCGACCGAGAAGGACGTGACATCACGTCCGACCGCCTCGACCTCGCCAGCGAACTCGGTGCCCATGATCGTGCGCCGGGGCCGGGCAATGCCGGTGAGCAGTCGCATGAAGAAGGGCTTGGCCGCCCGGTAGGCACAGTCCGTCCGGTTCACCGTCGTCGCGCGCACCCGGACGAGCACATCCTGTTCCCCGACCGCCGGCATGTCCACCTCGCGGATCCGAACGACCTCCGGCGGCCCGTACCTGGTGTGCACCGCAGCCTTCATGTGAGACCCCTTCACGGCCTATACCTTACCGTGTAAGGCGGCCATGTCGACGGCCTCGAGCTCCCGGCGGACGGGTCGCTACTGTTCTTCTTGGCCGCCCCGGTGGCCGCCGCGGCCGTCGTCGCAGTGGTCGTCTCGACCCAGGCCACCCCCTACCCATCCACCACCGCGGCGCCCACCAGCGCTCAGCCCCGGATCGTCACCGTGGCGTACATCCAGGCGGAGACGGTGAAGGCACTCGGCCAGGGCACCCAGTACGTCATCTACTCGAAGGACACCTACGAGAGCGGTTACTACGAGACCTGGACCGACAAGGCGACCCAGCGGTACCGCAACGACGTCTACACCAGCCTTCCGGCCGCCACCCAGGCGGCTCGCGCCGGGGACAGGAAGATGACCCTCCCGTCCGGCCCATCCACGCCCCCGTCCGGGCCGCCCCACCGCCAACAGTCGCACGCCGTCAAAGGCCCGGGGGAGAGCCAGGAGATCACCACGGTCGACTGGGAGAGCAAATGGTGGTCCGTCGGCCACCTGAGGAACCACGAATCGCAAACCCCGATCCCGGACCCCACCGACCCCGACGGCATGAGGAAGGCGGTGGCCGAGGGCAAGGTCGAACTGGTGGGCCAGGAGAAGATCGGCACCGTCGACACCCACCACCTCCGGGTGATCGGCCCCCGGCGCGAGTACAAGATCGACCTGTGGGTCGACAGCACGACGTACCTGCCGGTCAAGGAAACCGCGGTCAAGGCCGGCAACAAGCAGGGCGGCGAGGAATTCCCGGAGTCCAAGGGCGAAGTGATCACCTACACCTGGCTGCCCCGGACAGAAGAGAATCTGGCCAACTTGACTCTGACCCCACCCGCCGACTTCAAACAGGTCAAGTAGACCCCAAGCATCCAACATAGACCTGGGCTCAGCCTCCCGGGCAGCTGGCTACTTCGCCCCGGAAGCCGTTGCCGCGTAAGGGGAACTCGTGTCAGTGGCCGGTTACTTGGCGTCGAGGTCGGCGGGGCTTGGTGCGTACCGGCGGCGGGTGATCGCCGCCGATACGCCGCGGCCGATCAGGCGCTGCATGGCATCCTGGGACCCTGCTTACCTCCCGGGCGCGGTCCGCGGCGGACTGGAGCGAAGCCGTCACCGGTCTCCGTGAGCGGGACTGGCTCACCGGCGACGCCGACCTGATGTACCCGACGGGGCCAGAGCGACAGATTCGGGACTGGACTGGCCACGACCTGACCGCACAGATGGCGGATTTCGCACGGACAATGTCCATGATCCCGACAGGTCGAAAAGATCAAGTTGCGCGTCCATTGCCCGGCGACCACGACACGCTGACGAGGCTCACCGCCAACGCCGCGCCGGCGGTGAAGCCGAATCGCTGGCGGTCTACAGGCTGGGGCGGACAGCAGCGGAAGAGGACGTTCGAGCGGTGGTGTGAGTGCGGCGGGTGCGGGGGCACAAGGCCGGCTGCGCGCATCGACGAGACGTGACCGCCCGGAAGCGAAGTGTCACCTCGGGTCTCGTACGAGCGGGCTCGCGCGTGACCGCTTCGTGTCCGAAATGTTCGCTCGCCCTCTTGCGCGCCGGATATAGTCGCTGGCCAGGGCCTTGCGCTGCCGGTCCGTCCTTGGGGGGAAGGAAACGATGAGCGGGTTCGTCTCCGCGGCTTTGGCTTTTCCTGCCGTGCTCTTCAGCTTCCTGCTGGTCGTCGTGATTGGCTACTGGGGGCTGGCCTTGCTCGGCGTCCTCGACGTCGAAGACGGTGACATCGGGTTCTTCGGCGGTGTCCCGCTGTCCATCTCGCTGTCGCTGCTCGTCGCGTTCAGCTGGTTCCTCAGCCTCGTCGGCACGGTTCTCATCGAAGGCGCGCCCCTGCGAGTTTTGCTCGGCTTCGGCGTCCTGGCTGGAGCGCTCGTGGGTGGGGCGCTCGGTACCCGGCTGGCCGTCGTGCCCCTCCGCCGGGTCTTCGCCGGGACCGAACCGACGCGGCAGGACTTCGTCGGCCGGGTTGCCGTCGTGCGGACGTCGAGTGTCACCGAGGACTTCGGGCAGGCCGAAGCCGCTGCTGGCGACGGCTCGTCGGCGATCATCCAAATTCGACTGGCGGGCGAAGGCAACCTCGGCGTGGGCAGCCGCGTTGTCATCTACGACTACGACTCCGCGGGTGAGTTCTTCTGGGTCAGCCCCATGGAACTCGAAGCAGAAAAGGACTGAACTGGAATGGATGCCATCGGCCTGGGGGCCGGCGTGTTGATCGCCGTCGTGGTCCTGATCGTCCTGGTGCTGCTGTTCGTCGTGAGCCGGCTGTTCCGCAAGGTGCCGCAGGGCAAGGCGCTGATCATCTCCAAGGTGCGCAAGGTCGATGTCACCTTCACCGGTGCCGTGGTGCTGCCCGTGCTGCACAAGTCCGAGGTCATGGACATCTCGGTGAAGACGATCGACATCGAACGCACCGGCCGGGAAGGCCTGATCTGCCGCGACAACATCCGCGCCGACATCCGGATCTCGTTCTTCGTGCGCGTCAACAAGACGGTCGAGGACGTCGTGAAGGTCGCGCAGGCCATCGGCACCGAACGCGCGAGCGACCAGGGAACCCTGCAGGAACTGTTCAACGCCAAATTCTCCGAGGCGCTGAAAACCGTCGGCAAGCAACTGGACTTCGTCGACCTCTACACCAAACGCAACGAGTTCCGCGACCAGATCATCCGCGTCATCGGCACCGACCTCAACGGCTACAGCCTGGAAGACGCGGCGATCGACTACCTCGAGCAGACCCCGATGGCGTCCCTCGATTCGGCGAACATCCTCGACGCGCAGGGCATCCGCAAGATCACCGAGCTGACGGCGATCGAGCACGTGCGCACCAACGAGTTCCGCCGCCACGAAGAAAAGGAAATCACCCGCCAGAACGTCGACGCACGCGAGGCGATCCTCGAACTGGAGCGGCGCCAGGCCGACGCGGAAATCAAGCAGCGCCGTGAAATCGAGACCATGCGGGCGCGCGAAGAAGCGGAAACCCTCAAGGTGCAGGCCGAGGAGCGGCTCAAGTCGCAGGCCGCGCAGCTGCGCACCGACGAGCAGCTCGGTATCCAGCAGCAGAACCAGCAGCGCGAAATCGAGGTCGCCGGCAAGAACCGCGAACGCGTCATCGCCATCGAGTCCGAGCGGATCGAAAAGGACCGCCTGCTCGAGGTGATCGGCCGCGAGCGGGAGACCGAGCTGTCCCGGATCGCCAAGGACAAGGAACTCGAAACCGAGAAGCGGTCGATCGCCGAGGTGATCCGGGAGCGGATCGCCGTCGAAAAGACCGTTGCCGAGCAGGAAGAGAACATCAAGAAACTGCGGGTGGTCGAGGAGGCGCAGCGCACCCGCGAGGCGGTCGTCATCCGTGCCGAGGGCGAAGCCCAGGAGAACCTGGTCAAGGGCATCAAGGCCGCCGAGGCCGCGGAGCAGGCCGCCAAGTTCAAGGCCCGCGAGGAGCTGACCCTCGCCGAGGCGCGCCAGCAGGCCGCCGAGCTGGAGACGCGGGCCAAGATCAGGCTCGCCGAAGGCATCCAGGCCGAGGAGGCCGCCGCGGGGCTCGCCGCCGCGCAGGTCCGGGAGCGCGACGCCGTCGCGCTGGAGAAGGTCGGCCGCGCCGAGGCGATCGTCGAACGCGAGAAGGCGACCGTGCTCGCCGATGCCCTGCGCGACAAGCTGAAGGGCGAGGCGGAGGGCCTCACCGAGAAGGCCGCGGCGATGGCCGCGCTCGACAGCGCGAGCCGGGAGCACGAGGAGTACCGGCTGCGGCTGGACGCCGAGAAGGAGATCCGGCTGGCCGCGCTGGACGTGCAGCGGGACGTCGCCGAAGCGCAGGCGGTCGTGCTCAGCGCCGGCCTGGAGAAGGCGGACATCGACATCGTCGGCGGGGAAACCACGTTCTTCGACCGGATCGTCGGTTCGATCGGCCTCGGCAAGAGCGTGGACGGTTTCGTGCAGCACTCCGACGTCGTCGGCTCGCTCGCGCGGCCTTACGTCGACGGGTCGGCCAGCTTCACCGACGACCTCGCGAAGCTGATCGGCGCGGTGAGCACCGAAGACGTGAAGAACCTGACGCTGTCGGCCTTCCTGGCGAAGCAGCTGCAGGCCGGCGGGCCGGACAACGACAAGCTCCGTGAGCTGATGACCACGGCCCAGCGGCTCGGCCTCGCCGAGACGTCGGTCGCCACCGTCGTCGCCGCGAAGCAGTGACGGCGGCCGAAACGAAGCTGGACGCGGGCACCTATGACGTGCTCCGCGTCCGGCTGGCCGCCCAGGCGGCAGAGCTGGCGAAGCGCGCGGACGAGCTCAACGCGCGGCGGCTGGAGGTGTTCGGCAGCGCGCAGCTCACGCTGGTCGGCACCGAACGCATCCGCACCGCCAACAACTGCGTGCCCCGGGACATCGTCGCCGTCGACGGCCGGATGTTGTTCGGGTACAACGTCTTCATCGGGCTCAAGCCCGAGACGGCGATCGACGACGTCTTCTCGCTGCAGCGGTTCAGCCGCGACGGGGACGCGTTCCGCTTCGACGACGTCAGCACCGACGAACTGCCCGAACTGCTGCGTGACGAGCAGTTCGGGCGGGACTTCGGCGAGCTGTACCGGTACTACCGGCAGGCGAAGCTGCTGCAGCTGCGCCGGCTGGACGGGAAGCTGCTCGCGGTGTTCCAGATCGGCCCGCGCACCGAGGACATCCGGGTGCTGCGGTGGGGGATCGCGGCCGACGGCGCGGTGTCCTATCTGGACAGCCGCGGCGAACGCGATCACGTCTTCCCGCCGTCGCACGACTTCGAGTGGGTCGAGACCACGCGCGAGGACCACGTCCTCGGCCGGCACCCGCACATCTCGATCGAGGACGAGGTGTTCGTCGAGACCGTCGGCGGCAACCTGACGGTGAAGGTCGAGAACAACACCGAGACCGGCGCCGGGGTGTACGCCGAGCCGGTGGACGAGCCGTTGCAGAGCCTCGCCGACGCCGAGGTTTCCTACGCCCGGATCGGCCCGTTGATCCTGCTGCGCATGCTGCCGTACAAGGAAACCACGTACCGCTACCTGGTGTTCAACACCCGCACGCAGCACGTCGTGCGGCTCGACGGCATCGGGCAGGCGTGTCAGCGGCTCCCGGAGGACCACGGCATCATCTTCCCCGGCGGCTACTACCTCGACACCGGCGTCAGCAAGACGTTCGACACCACTGTGGACGGTCTCGAGTTCGAGCGCGTGATCCGCTCGCCCAACGGCGAGGACGTGCTGTATGTCTTCCACGCGCGGGCCGAGGGACGCACGCTCCTGCTGCCGTACAACGTGATCCGCAAGGAGGTGGCCAACCCGATCCCGTGCCACGGGTACTCGCTGTTCGACGACGGCACGATGATCCTCTTCCGCGCGCTGTCCGACGAACCGAGCCGGGTCCACCCGATGCAGGTGTGGCGGACGCCGTTCCAGTCCGACACCTACGCCGCGTCGCAGCCGACCGGCACCGGGCCGCTGGAGCGGGTCGGGAACGCGGACCTCGTCCGCGGGATCTCGGACTGCCTGTCGATCACCAGGATGATCGGGGACATGGCCCCGTCGGCGGCGGTGTTCGAGGCGCTGATCGCCGCGTGCGCGCGGGTCTTCGACCACTACCACTGGCTCGGCGAGACCGAGCTGGGTGACCTGCGCTCGCCGCTGTCCGACGTCCGCGTCACCGCCGAACAGGTGCTGGACGAATTCGAGACGGTCACCACGCTCACCGCGCAGGCGGCCGAAGCCGTCGACACCGCGGCAGCCGACACGGCGTCGCTCGTGCGGCGGGTGCGGGGCGAGGCGCTGAACGCGGCGGACGCGTGGGTGCGCCGGCTCGCCGAAATGCACCGGGCGCGCGGGCGGCTCGTCACCGTGCGCGAGCTGCGTTACGCCGACACCGCGCGGGTGGACGAGCTGATCACCGGGCTGGATCGCGAGTTCTCCGAGGCCGCGCAGCGGGCCGTGCGGTTCCTGCAGGGCGAGGAGGCGTTCACCGGCTACCACGCCGAGGTGGACGGGCTCATCGCCGCCGCGGGCGCGATCAAGACGGTCGCCGAGGCCGGCCCGGTCGCCGAACGGCTCGACGAGCAGTCCGCCGGCCTGGAGGTCCTCACCGACGTCGTGGGCGGGCTGGACATCGCCGACGCCGTGGTCCGGACGAAGATCCTGGAGCGCGTCGGCGAGGTGATCGGCGCCGTCAACCGGGCCAGGGCCACGCTCGACGCGCGGCGCAAGGAGCTCCTGGAGACCGAGGGCCGGGCGGAGTTCGCGGCCGAGTTCGCGCTGCTCGCGCAGGCCATCACGGGTGGGCTCGCGGTCGCGGACACCCCGGAACGCTGCGACGAGCAGCTGGGCCGGCTGCTGCTGCAGCTGGAGAACCTCGAATCGCGGTTCGGGGAGTTCGACGACTTCCTGACCGCGCTCGGGGAGAAGCGCACCGACGTCTACGAGGCGTTCTCCTCGCGCAAGCAGGCGCTGCTCGACGAGCGGGCGCGGCGGGCGGACCGGCTGGTCTCCTCGGCCGGGCGCATCCTCGGCAGCGTGACGCGGCGGGTCGGTTCGCTCGGCTCGGTCGAGGAGATCAACACCTACTTCGCGGCCGACCCGATGGTGTCGAAGCTGCGCAGCGTCGTCGAGGACCTGCGGGCGCTCGGCGACCAGGTGCGGGCCGAGGAGCTCGACGGCCGCGTGAAGGCCGCTCGCCAGGAGGCCGGCCGGGCCCTGCGCGACCGCCTCGACCTCTACGGCGAAGGCGGCGCGACGATCCGCCTCGGCCGCCACACCTTCGCGGTCAACACCCAGGACATCGACCTGACGCTGGTGCCGCACGACGGCTCGATGAAGTTCGCGATCACCGGCACCGACTACCGGGCGCCGGTGCGGGACGCGACTTTCGAGGCGACGCGGCCGTACTGGGACCAGTTGCTGGTCTCGGAGTCGCCGGAGGTCTACCGGGCCGAGTACCTCGCGACGTCGATCCTCGCCGAACGGCCGGTGGCCGAGCTGGTCGAAGCCGACCTGCTCGACGTGGTGCGGAGCGTGGCCGGCGAGCGGTACGACGAGGGCTACGCGCGTGGGGTGCACGACCACGACGCCGCCGCGATCCTGGCGGCCCTGCTGCGGCTGCGGTCCGCCGCCGGGTTGCTGCGCTTCCCACCCGCCGCCCGGGCAGCGGCCCAGCTGTTCTGGGCGTTCGGCGCCGACGAGCAGGCCAAGTCCGCGTGGACGACTCGAGCCGCGTCGCTCGCGCGGGTGCGGGAGGCGTTCGGCCCCACCCGGGCGATCGACGAGCTGGCGCGGGAGCTCACGGCCGCGGTGACGGCGTTCGCCGTCGGCGCCGGGCTCGCGCTCGAGACCGAGTTCGCCGGGGAGTACCTGGTCGAGGAGCTCGCCGTCGCGCCGGCCGGGTTCGTCACCGGCGGCGGTGCGCGGGCGGTGCTGGACAAGTTCCGGCTCGACCGGCGGAGCTTCGCCGAAGACCTGCGCTCCCTCGACGCACTGGCGGACCGGTACCAGCTCGCCGACGCCTGGCTGCGGTCCTTCGTGGACACGGTCGGGCTGCCGGCTGACGAGCTGCCCGAAGCCGTTGCGATCGAGCTGTGTGACCTGCCGCGCTACGACTCGTCGGCGACGCTCACGGCCACTGTGGACGGTCTGCTCGGCGCACACCCGCGGATCGCCGGGCGGTCGGTGACAGTGCGGCTCGACGAGACGCTGGCCAGGACGCACCGATTCCGGCGTGACCGCGTGCCGGGTTTCCGCGCGTACCAGCGGCAGCGCAACGACCTGGTGGCGGCCGAACGCGACCGGCTCCGGCTCGGCGAGTACCAGCCGAAGGTGATGAGCGCCTTCGTGCGGAACCGGCTGCTCGACGAGGTCTACCTGCCGCTGATCGGCGACAACCTGGCCAAGCAGCTGGGTGCGGCCGGGGACGCCAAGCGCACCGACCAGTCCGGTCTGCTGCTGCTCATCTCACCGCCGGGGTACGGCAAGACGACGCTCATGGAGTACGTCGCCAGCCGCCTCGGGCTGGTCTTCGTGAAGGTCAACGGGCCGGCGCTGGGCCACGACGTCACCTCGGTCGACCCGGCCGACGCGCCCAACGCGACCGCGCGGCAGGAAGTCGAAAAGATCTCCTTCGCGCTGGAGCAGGGCAACAACGTGCTGCTGTACCTCGACGACATCCAGCACACGTCGCCGGAACTGCTGCAGAAGTTCATCTCGCTGTGCGACGCGCAGCGGCGGATGGAAGGCGTGTGGGAGGGGCGTACCCGGACCTACGACCTGCGCGGCAAGCGGTTCGCGGTGTGCATGGCCGGCAATCCGTACACCGAGCAGGGAAAGCGGTTCCGCATCCCCGACATGCTCGCCAACCGCGCGGACGTGTGGAACCTCGGTGATGTGCTGTCCGGCAAGGAAGAGCTCTTCGCACTGAGCTACATCGAGAACGCGTTGACGTCGAACGCCGTGCTGGTGCCGCTCGTGTCACGGGAGCGATCCGATGTGGACGTTCTGGTCCGGATGGCCCGCGGCGACAGTTCCGTGCGTGCCGACCGGCTTTCGCATGCCTATTCGGCCACGGAGCTGGAGCAGATCCTCGCCGTGCTCCGGAAGCTGTTGCGGGTGCAGCGGACCGTGCTGGCGAACAACCAGGCCTACATCGCCTCGGCGGCGCAGGCGGATGCCTCGCGCACCGAACCGCCGTTCCAGCTGCAGGGTTCGTACCGGAACATGAACAAGCTGGCCGAGCGGATCGTGCCGGCGATGAACGACGCCGAGCTCGAGGCCCTGATCGACGACCACTACGCCGGCGAAGCGCAGACGCTGACCTCGGGCGCCGAGGCCAACCTGCTCAAGCTGGCCGAACTGCGGGGACGGCTGTCCGCTTCGCAGGCTCAGCGGTGGGCCGTCGTCAAGGCCGCGTACCTGCGCGAGCAGGCGCTGGGCGGGGACGGCGAGGACCCGCTGAGTCGCGCGGTCGGCGCGGTGGGCCTGCTGGCCGACCGGGTGGGCGCGGTCGAGACGGCCATCGGGCGCGCGGCACAGCGGCTGGCGCGGGAAGAGGCTTGATTGCTTTGACGCCTGCTGCGCCCGGCCGCCGGAAACCGAGCCGGGCGGCTTTCGTTCGGGTCGCGGAACGACCGGCCAAATGACCGGTTGATCAAGCAAGCGGCTTGCGGTAACGGACGTACTCGTTCTGGCGCCGGAAGCCCACACTCTCGTAGAGATCGTAGGACCGGTGCGGATTTGCCGTGCCCGTGAACAGCCGCGCAGTCGTCGCACCCTGCTCGCGGAGACTTCGCAGCCCATCCAGCAGCAGGACCCGGCCGATTCCCAGGCGTCGTTGATCCGTCCGGACGCTCAACTCTTCGACCTCGCCCACGGTGCGGTGGTGCCGGCGGATGAAACAGAGGGCGACGCCGACCATGTCCTGCTCGTTCCATGCCGCTCTCCAGCATGCCGGGTCAGCGGTGTCGACGAAGTCCTGGAAAGCCCATTTTCGAGTGGAACTGGTATCCGCATACGAGTCGACGACCGTCCTCCAGGCGGCCCGGTAGTGGCTTGTCCCGATCGGTCCCGTCCGTATCCCGGCCGGCAGTTCGCCGCCTGGCTCGGGCAGCCGCTGGAGATCGCCCAGCTTCAGCTCGACCAGGCTGAAGGCGCGTCGGTAGCCGGCTGCGAGCAACAGTGCCGTGGCGTCCTGTTCGGAGGCCATGGCGTTCGCGCCGATCACTGCCGTGCGGGCCGTTCCATGCTGTTCGACGAGCTGGCGGATCCGCTCTTCGGTCCAGCTCAGCATGGCTGAGCCGATGCCCTGACGGCGATGTTCGGGCAGGAGGTAGCCGCGGTGCAGGTACAGCCACGTGCCGTCCCGCTCCTGCCACCATCGGATCGCCGAGTAGCCGACCACGCTCCCGTCGTGCACCACCAGGATCTGGTTCTTGGACGGCTCCTCCAGCTTGGCAGAGGCTTCGGCGATCTCGGCCGCCGTCGGGAGCCCTTCCACAACCGATTGGGCGTCGATCCGGTCCCGTTCGGCACACCCCAGCCGCACCGCGGCCATGGGGCCGTGGTCTTCGTCGCCGCGATACGGCCGGAACCCGAAGCCCGCCGGAAGGGATTGTCCTGGCGCGTCATCCGACATGGTCGGATGGTCTCGGACTTCGAGGAATGTCCGCCACCCTATTTCATGCCGCAGTCATCCGTGGCCATTCAACGAGGTCGCCCGGCCACGAGCCGGGCCTGGGTTTGCAGCAGCGCATCGCAGCGCCGAATCGCCCGCCGCCACCCCGCATGAGCTCGTGCCTCCGGCTCGGGAACTTCGGCGCGCTTGCCGGAGGTTCAGTCTTCCGCGGCCCAGCGGCGGACAGCGAACCGGCTGCCGTTCCGGCGGACTTCGGCCGCGCCCGGTCCGGCGAAGTGGGCGGGGACGACGAGCTCGCCGGTGTCCACGGCGCGTTCGAGGATCGCGCGCCGGGTGGCGGCCTGCCGCGGGTCCTCGCAGAAGCAGCTGCTGTGATCCGGGGCCACGATCTGGGCCGGGCTGTGCAGCAGGTCCCCGACGAACACCGCTCGGTCCGCGCCGGAGGACACCCGCAGGACCGACGAGCCGGGGGTACGCTTCTACGCTGCCGGCGGTGGTCCCGTGACCAGCAACGCGCTGGTCACGACGAGAGCAGACGACATCTCACCCGCCGCGCAGTGGGTTCCGGGATGCCAATCGCGATGATAGTAGCGGGAACCGGCCGTGACGTTGCAGGCCTGTGCGCCGCGGAGTTGGCCGTCGACGCCGAGCGTGCCAGGCTGCCACGCCGGCGAGCCGGAGCCACCTCTCCGGCCAGGACACTGCGCCCGCTACCGTCTCCGGGACGCCCGCGCGGCAGGCCGCCAGCCCCGTCCAGAGCCTCGGATCCGCCAAAAAGTAGACCGCGACTGGCCGCCAGCCACCGGTTTCAGCCGTACACAACCGGACATCTCGGACTGGATCGCCGCTCTAGAAACGCCTGTTGAAAGACCTGTTTTCGCAGGTCAGAGGTGGTGCCCCCGGTGAGATTCGAACTCACACTGGACGGGTTTTGAATCCGTTGCCTCTGCCAGTTGGGCTACGGGGGCGCGACGTGGTGACTCTACGGGATCACCGGGTCCGGGCGGCGACCGGGGCGGGGTGTCGGAGGCCTGTGTCGCGCCCGCCACTACGTGGTGAACGCCATCTCGGCAACTGGATCGTTCCCGGTAGGCTTCAGGTTCGCGGGAAGCCGCGAAACCGAACGTCCCGCCGAGTCTTCAGGAGGACCCCGGTGACCGATCAGGCTACCGAGGCCAACGGTGCCGCCACCGTGCCGCAGCGTCGAGTTCTCGTCGCTGAGGATGAGGCGCTCATCCGGCTGGACCTTGTCGAAATGCTGCGTGAAGAGGGCTACGAAGTCGTCGGTGAAGCCGGCGATGGGGAGCAGGCCATCGCGCTGGCCACCGATCTCAAGCCTGACCTCGTGATCCTCGACGTCAAGATGCCGAAGCTGGACGGCATCGAGGCCGCGTCGAAGATCACCGGGGACCGGATCGCGCCCGTCGTGATCTTGACCGCCTTCAGCCAGCGTGACCTCGTCGAACGCGCCCGGGACGCCGGCACCATGGCGTACCTGGTCAAGCCCTTCGCCAAGCGGGACCTCGTGCCGGCGATCGAGCTGGCCGTCAGCCGGTTTTCCGAGCTGCAGGCGCTCGAGGCCGAGGTCGCCGGGCTCACCGACCGGCTCGAGACGCGGAAGGTCATCGACCGCGCCAAGGGCCTGCTCATGAGCCGCCAGGGGCTCACCGAGCCCGATGCCTTCCGCTGGATCCAGCGCACCGCGATGGACCGCCGGACCACGATGAAGGCCGTTGCCGAGGCCGTCGTGGAGAGCATCGGGAGCTAGCTAGCCGGAACCGGCGGTCGGCAGGCAGAATCACGAGCGTGAGACTCCTGCCGGCCGTTGCCGTCTTGACGCTGCTGGCGGGCTGTCACGCCGCCACGCCGAGCGTCCCCTCGTCGACCACCTACGAGCTGCCGCCGCGGCAGGTCCGGCCCGACGAGACCGCGCTGAAGCTGCCGCCCGCGAAGAACGGCGACACCGAGTTCACCCTGCTCGGGCTCGCCGCAGGGCTGTCCAGCATCACCGGGAGTCACACCGAGTTCCCCGCCAAGGGACAGTTCGTGCGGCTGCGGCTGGTCGTCACCAACACCGGCACCTCGAGCGTCCTGTTCGACACGAAGAAACAGCTGCTGGTCGATGACAAGGGCACCGCGCACCGGCCGGAAGAGCAGGCGATGCTGATCAAACGCCAGCCCGGCCAGTTCGACCTCGGGCACAGCGTGCGCGTCGAGTTCGACCTCTACTGGGACATCCCCAAGGACGTGAAGCCGGTGGCGCTGCGGGCCTTCGGCGGGCCCACCATCACCGACATGAAGAACCTGACCGGCACCGACATCAAGCTGTGAAAAGGGGGCCCGGCGACAACGCCGGGCCCCCCGAAACGATCAGGCCCCGAGGTCGCCGCCGAGGTAGGCGGCCCGCACCTTCGGGTCGTTGAGCAGGTCGGCTCCGCGGGCGCTCTGGACGACGCGGCCGGTTTCGAGCACGTAGGCCCGGTCCGACAGCTTCAGCGCCTGCTGGGCGTTCTGCTCCACCAGCAGCACCGTGGTGCCGCGCTTGTTGATCTCGCGGATGATGTCGAAGATCTGCGCGATCAGCATCGGCGCCAGGCCCATCGACGGCTCATCGAGCAGCAGCACCTTCGGCTTCGTCATCAGCGCGCGGCCGATGGCGATCATCTGCTGCTCACCACCGGACATGGTGCCGCCGAACTGCGTCTTCCGCTCCGCGAGCCGGGGGAACAGCTCGTAGACCTCGTCGAGGTCGGCCTGGAGGTCGTCCTTGCGGGTGTAGGCACCCATCAGGAGGTTCTCCTGCACCGTCATGCCGGGGAACACGCCCCGGCCCTCCGGCGACTGGCCGATCCCGAGCAGCACACGCTTGTGCCCGGGGGTCTTCGAGATGTCCTGGCCGTTGAAGAGGATCCGGCCGCTGGTGAGCGGACGCAGCCCCGAGATCGTCTTGAGCGTCGTCGTCTTCCCGGCGCCGTTGGCCCCGAT
Source organism: Amycolatopsis sp. NPDC051128 (assembly GCF_040682715.1). Taxonomy (NCBI): domain Bacteria; kingdom Bacillati; phylum Actinomycetota; class Actinomycetes; order Pseudonocardiales; family Pseudonocardiaceae; genus Amycolatopsis; species Amycolatopsis sp. NPDC051128. The sequence goes on from NZ_JBFBBN010000007.1 coordinate 101,282, forward strand.
CAGCGACACGATCTCGCCCTCGTCGACGGCGATGCTCATGCCCTTGAGCGCCGCGATCTTGCCGTAGTGGACGTTGATGTCCTGGATCTCAAGAAGCATCTTCGGACACCCCCAGGTACGCCTCGATCACCTTTTGGTTGTTCTGCACCTCGTGCGGCAGCCCTTCTGCGATCTTCTGGCCGAAGTCGAGCACCGCCAGCCGGTCGCTGATGTGCATGACCAGGCCCATGTCGTGCTCGATCAGCAGCACCGTGCGGCCGTCGTCCCGGATCTTGCGGATCAGCGCCTGCAGGGCGTTCTTCTCCGCCGGGTTCATGCCCGCGGCCGGCTCGTCGAGCAGGAGCAGCTTCGGGTCGGTGGCCAGGGCCCGCGCGATCTCCAGCCGGCGCTGGTCGCCGTAGGAGAGGTTCTTCGCGGTCTCGTGCTCCACCTTGCCGATGCCGACGAAGTCGAGCAGCTCACGCGCCCGCTCGCGGCCGCGCTTCTCCTCCTTGCGGTGCCACGGCAGGCCGAGCACCGCGCCGATCGCGCCGGTCTTGTGGTGCGCGTCCGCGCCCACCATGACGTTCTCCAGCGCCGACATGTTATGGAACAGCCGGATGTTCTGGAACGTCCGGGCGACGCCGCGCTTGGTGACCTGGAAGCGCTTCATCCCGTCGATGCGGTCGCCGTCGAAGCGCACCTGGCCTTCGGTCGGCTGGTAGACGCCGGTGACCACGTTGAACACCGTGGTCTTGCCCGCGCCGTTCGGGCCGATCAGCGCGAAGATCTCGCCTTCGTTGATGGAGATGTTCACTTCGCGCAGGGCGGTGACACCGCCGAAACGCATCGTGATGTTGTCGAACTCGAGCAAGGGAGTCACTTGGCCACCTCCGCCGGGGCATCAGTGCCCGGTCCGGCCACTTCGGCACCGAGCGAGCCCATGCCGCCGGAGCCTTCCCGCAGCTCGGCTTTTCGTTGTCGTGAGGGCAGGATGCCTTCGGGTCGCAGTGCCATCATCAGCACCAGGACCGCGCCGAACAGCAGGATGCGGTACTCCGCGGGGTCCTTGTCGCCGAGCAGGTGCCTCAGCCACTCGACGGACCGGAGGCGCTCGGGGATCCAGGCCACCAGGAAGGCGCCGAGGATGACGCCCGGCAGGTTGCCCGCCCCGCCCAGCACGACCGCGGCGAGGATCGTCGCGGACAGGATGAACGGGAAGTTGTCCGGAGCGATGAACACGGCCTTGCTGGCGTAGATGCCGCCGGCGAAGCCACCGATCATCGCGCCGATCGCGAAGGCGAGCAGCTTGAACTTGAACGTCGGCACGCCCATCAGCTCGGCGGCGTCCTCGTCCTCGCGGATCGCGGCCCACGCGCGCCCGACGCGGCTCTTCTGCAGCCGCACCGAGAACACGATCACCAGCACGATCGCGACCAGGATCAGGTAGTAGTACGGCGCCGGGTCGAGCAGGAACTCCATGCCGAAGATCGGCGACGGGTGCGGGATGTTGGTGATACCGCGGGCGCCGCCGATGGCGTTGGTGTTGTTCGCGGTGATCCGGACGATCTCGCCGAAGCCGAGGGTGACGATCGCCAGGTAGTCACCGCGCAGCCGCAGGGTCGGGGCGCCGAGGATGACGCCCGACACCGCGGCGAGCACGATCCCGACCAGGATCGTGGGCCAGACGTTCCAGCCGAACTGCGTGCCGAAGATGGCCACGGTGTAGGCGCCGATGGCGAAGAACGCCACGAACCCGAGGTCGAGCATGCCGGCCAGGCCGACCACGATGTTCAGGCCGACCGCCAGCAGGATGTAGACCCCGATCGGGAAGATCAGGACGCTCGTCCAGTCCGAGGCGGGCGACATGAACGAGCCGATCCAGGGTGCCGGGAGGATCAGCGCGAACACGATCAGCGCGATGTAGACGAGGTAGCGCTGCCACATCGGCGCGTGCTGCCACCAGTCCCGCGCGCCGTTGACCGGCTGGAACGAGCGGCGAGTGGTTTCCTGGGTAGTCACACCGTCGCCTTTCATGCGCGAGCTCGCTGGAGGGATTCACCGAGAATGCCGGTGGGGCGGAACATGAGCACGAGCACGAGGACCACGAACGCCGTGACGTCCTTCCACTCGGAACCGAGGAAGATCGCGCTCCAGTTCTCGACCAGGCCGAGCACGATGCCGCCGAGGAGCGCGCCGCGCAGGTTGCCGATACCGCCGAGCACGGCCGCGGTGAACGCCTTGATCCCGAGCACGAACCCGACGCGGTAGCCGGTGTTCTCGAGTTCCATCAGGTAGAGCGCGGAAGCCACGCCGGCCATCGCGCCGCCCAGCAGGAAGGTGATCCGCACGATGCGGTCGATCGAGACGCCCATCAGCACGGCGGCCTCGGGGTCCTGGGCGGTCGCCCGGATGCCGCGGCCGATGCGGGTGCGCCGCACCAGCTGGTCCAGCACCACCATGACGATCACCGCGCCGATGATGACCAGGACCTGGTCGGTGCGGACGACGGCGTTGCCGATCGGGAACAGCGTGTCGCGGTCGACGAACCGCGGCGCGTTCTGCGGGACACGGCCCGACTTTTCGAAGACGTTGGGGATGATCACCAGCGCGAAGAGCTCCTGCAGGAAGATCGACGCGCCGATCGCGGAGATCAGGGCCGCGAGCTTCGACGAGCCGCGCTTGCGCAGCGGCCGGTAGGCGACCTGCTCCAGCACCACCGCGGAACCGCCGGACACGACCGCGGAGACGAGCATCAGTGCGAGCAGGAGCAGGATCATCGCGCCCAGGCCCACCACGATGTTGCCGGAGGTGGCGATGCTGGCCAGGATGAACAGGGACGTCATCGTCCCGATCATGAAGATTTCGGAGTGGGCGAAGTTGATCAGCCGCAGGACGCCGTAGACCATTGTGTAGCCGAGGGCGACGAGGGCGTAGATGGAGCCGAGAACCAGTCCGCCGATGGTGCTGCCGAGGAACTGGTCTTGCAGGGTCTGCAACATGACGTGAGCGCCTTACGAGACAAGGGCTAGGACAGGGATACCGACTGGAAGCGGGGGTGCTGTGGTCACCACAGCGCCCCCGCTCCCGTCACAAGTGCTATTCCTGTTTCGTCAGCCGGTGATCTTGGCTTCGGTCGACGCGCCGAGGTTCTTGATCGCGCCGCTGACCACCTGGTAGACGTAGATCGCGTTCGTCTCCGGCTCACCGTTGGCCTTGAACTTGATCTGCTTCGAGACGCCCTTGAAGTCCGCGGTCTTCAGGAAGGTGTTGATCGTCTCGCCGGTGGTGTTGCCCGCCTTGACCGCGTTGATGATGGCGGTCGCGGCGTCGTAGCCCTCGGTCGCGTAGATCGCCGGGTCGACGTTGAACTTCTGCTTGTACTTGGTGGCGAAGTCGCTCGGGGTGCTCGCGTCCGGGATGTTGCACGGGCAGCCGATGACCGCGCCTTCGGCGGCCGCGGCGCCGGCACCGGAGACCAGCTGCGGGTCGAGCGAACCGTCACCGGTGGCGAAGATGGCCTTCACGCCGCCGTCACGCAGCTGCTTGAGCAGCGGGCCGCCCTGCGCGTAGTAACCACCGAAGGTGATGATGTCCGGGTTGGCCGCCTTGACCTTCTGCACGGTCGAGGAGTAGTCCGGCGCGTCCTTCGGGAACTTGTCGCGCTGGGTCGTGACGCCCTTCTCCTTGAAGGTCTTCTCGAACGCGTCCGCGAGGCCGACGCTGTACTCCTGGTCGTCCGAGAGGACGAACGCCGTCTTCGGCGACTTCGCGGTGATCAGGAAGTTCGCGATGGCGGGGCCCTGGTCGTCGTCGTTGGCCACGACGCGGTGCCAGTAGGACCAGTTGTTCTTCGCGAGGCCCGGGTTGGTCGCCGAGGGCGAGACACTCGGGATCTTGTTCTGCTCGAGCTGACCGCCGATGGCCTTCGACTCGCCGGAGAAGGCCGGGCCGATCAGCGCGGTGATCTTGTCCGAACCGATCGCCGTGGTGATCAGCGAGGTCGCCTGGTCGGGCTTGCCCTGGCTGTCGTAGGGCTTCAGCTCGAGCTTGGTCTTCGGGTTGGTGGCGTTGTACTCCTCGATCGCGAGCTGCGCGCCGTTGCGGGGCGGGATCACGATCCCGGAGTTCTCCCCGGTCAGGTCGCCCATGAATCCGATCTTCAGCGTGCCGCCGTCACCGCTGTTGCTCGACGAGCCGCCACCGGCGCAGCCCGCCAGCGCCAGCGACGTCGCCGCTGCGAGGGCGAGAACCCGTCCAAAACGCACTCCTGACACCGACTACCTCCCATGACCAACCACCGCCGGTAGGCGTTGCCCCCGACACAGGGGCTTGGTTAGGGCAGGAAGATATCCCTCTCGCCCGTCTTGTGCACAGGCGGCCTCACTACTCTGTGTCCACATCGTGACGATCGCAACCGATACGAATTGCACGAAAAGGCGAACGGTGTTTCATCCGTCACGCGCACTGGTCACGCAGCGATGCTATGTATCGACGCTCATCATGCGAATGGGTGACAGCTGTGTTTCCCCCGTATGTCCATCACCCATTTTCCGGCTGGTGGGTGACAGGTTTCCCCGGTGACCCACTGTTCACCCTGACGGGCTCCCGGTGGACGAGGCACCGCCGTAGGGATGCACCTTACGTCCGGTTCGGCGGCCCGGGCGGCCCACCCCCTCTGCCGGGGGACCGCCCGCGCCCGACCGGCGGTGCCGCAGGTCTGCCCGAAAGGCCATCCGTCCGGGGGACGGTGTCACAACCATCGGTTGTCGTCGACGCCGGAACGGCTGTTGGACCCGCTCGGCCGCCCGCGGTTCGCTGAGGAGGTACCGGAACCCGAGGACAGGGAGAGCAGGATGCGGATCGCGGAGCGCGAAGTGGTCGAGGGCGTCGCCGCGGGCGTGCCGTTCGTGGCGATGCCGCCGTCGGACCCGGACGCGCCGGCGGCGCTGGTGGCCGGATGGCACCTGATGGAACCGCCGCGCAGCGAGCGCGCGATGGCGGCCGCCGTGCCGATGACCGGGCTCCGGGCCTGGCGGGTGTACTTCGGGTTGCCGATGACCGGGACGCGGGTCCCGGCGGGGGGCTACGACGAGTTCTTCCGCCTGGCGAGCGAGGACGCGATCCTCAACGTCAATGAGCCGGTCACCGAGCAGGCGGCGGCCGAGTTCCCGGCGGCGCTGACCGAACTGCGGGACCGGCTGGCGATCCCGGAGGGCCCGGTCGGGGTGTTCGGCGGCTCGGCGGGCTCGGCGGTGGCACTGGAGGTACTGGCCCGCGGCGACGTCCGGATCGCGGCGGGTGCGGTGGTCAGCCCGGTCGCCCAGCTCGCGCCGGTGATCGGCCGCAACGAGCGGGTCTACGGCGTCACCTACCCGTGGAGCGCGCGGTCGCGCGGTGTCGCGGCCCGCTACGACTACGTCCGCCGGGCAGCCGAGCTCACCGCGCCGCTGCTGCTGGTGGTCGGCAGCGAGGACGACGTAGCCGTACGCGAGCCGGCTGCGGCATTGCGGACGGCGCTGGGGGAGAACGCGGAGCTGGTGACCGTCGAGGGGATGGAGCACGCGCTGGCGGACGAGCCGGGGATCGACCCGGCGCCGCAGAACGCGCACGCGGCCCGCGTCGACGCGGCGTTCACCGAGTGGTTCGCGCGGCGGCTGCGAGGCTGAGGTCGGCGTCCGGCAGCCAGTCGTGGTCCGGGTCGTAGGCGCACCAGTCCTCTTCACGGCTGGTGCGCCCGGCGAGGACCAGCAGCCGCCGCAGCGCCGGATGCGCCTTCCCGCGCCGCCAGACCAGCGACCAGGGGAACAGCGGGGACGGCTCGAACGGCACCACTTTCAGGTTCAGGTCGGGCGCGAGCTCCATGTCCGCCCCGGCGAGGGTGACGCGCCGCTTGCCGTACCGCGTCTGTTCGAGGGTGTGCCGCAGGTCGTAGCTGACGCCGGAGTCGTCGATCGGCACGCCGAACTCCTCGCACAGCTCGTGCAGGTAGGACAGCCACTCGGCCGGCCCGCTCAGCCCGGGCAGCCAGATCCCGTCGGCGCGCAGCTCCTCGAGCCGCAGCACGTTCTGCACGGCCAGGGGGTGCTCCGGCGCGAGCAGGGCGACCAGTGGCTCGAGCCGGACCAGCCGGTGCTCCAGCTCGTCGGGCAGCGGCCTCCCGCAGCCGGTCACCCGGCCGAAGGCGGCGTCGAGTTCCCCGGACAGCAGGGGGTCGATCGCGTTCGCGAAACCGCGGCCGGTGACCCGGTCGATGCGCAGCCCCGGCTCGTGCGCGGCGAGCCGGCGGAGCAGGAACATGGGGGAGAGCCGGTAATCCACGACGTCGAGGCGCAGCGGCCGGTCGTCGGCGCCCATGGCGGCCACCGCGGCGTCGGCCACCCGCAGCAGCTCCCGCGCGTGCGGGAGGAACCGCTCGCCGTCGGCGGTGAGCTCGACCGAACGGTTGGTGCGCAGGAACAACGGCGTCGAAAGGGTGTCCTCGAGCTTCCGGATCCGCTTCGACAGCGCCTGCTGGGTGAGGAACAGCGACTGGGCGGCCCGCCCGAAGTGCCGCTCCTGGGCGGTCGCCACGAACGCCCGCACCTGGGCGACGTCGAGGTCCACCGGCTCAGCTGCCCGGCGGGCGGTCCCGGACGACGCAGGTGAGCCGGGCGGTGCAAGTGCGGCGGCCCTCGTCGTCGGTCAGCACGATCTCCGCGGTGATCGTGCCGCGGCCGACGTGCAGCGGTGTCGCCACCCCGGTGACCGTGCCCGAGCGGACGGCCCGGTGGTGGGTGCAGGACAGCTCCAGGCCCATCGCCGCCCGGCCGGGACCGGCGTTCAGCGCGGCGACCGTGGATCCGAGCGCTTCGGCGAGCACGGCGTTCGCGCCGCCGTGCAGCAGCCCGTACGGCTGGAGGTTGCCCTCGACCGGGATCGTGCCGACCACGCGTTCGGCCGTCGCCTCGATCAGCCGCATCCCGACCTTGTCGTTCAGCTGCTGGTCCGCCGCCGCCGGGTCGATGCCCGACAACCGGTCCACGTCGATGGGGGCGGCACTTTCGGTCACGCAACGCTCCTCTTCCTATGCGACACGTGAGAGTGTCGGACCCTCAGCCTAGACTCGGCGACGTGAGCCCGAGTGAGAAGACGACCGTTGCCAACGCCACAGGAACCACCGCCACGGCGGAGCGTCCGAAGCTGCTGCTGATCGACGGCCATTCGATGGCCTACCGCGCTTTCTTCGCCTTGCCGGCGGAGAACTTCAGGACCAAGACCGGGCAGGTCACGAACGCGGTGTTCGGGTTCACCTCGATGCTCATCAACCTGTTGCGCGACGAGGCGCCGACCCACCTGGCGGTGGCGTTCGACCTCTCGCGCAAGACGTTCCGGTCGGAGACGTACGCCGAGTACAAGGCGAACCGCAGCACGACACCGGACGAGTTCCGCGGCCAGGTGGACCTGGTCCGGGAAGTGCTCGACGTGCTCGGCATCCCGTCGCTGGTCAAGGAGAACTACGAGGCCGACGACATCATCGCCACGCTCACGACGCAGGCGACGGCCGACGGCTTCGACGTCCTCATCTGTACCGGCGACCGCGACGCGCTGCAGCTGGTCACCGAGCAGGTCACCGTGCTGTACCCCAAACGAGGCGTCTCGGAGATGACCCGGTTCACCCCGGACGCCGTCGAGGAGAAGTACGGGCTCAGCCCTCGGCAGTACCCGGACTTCGCGGCGCTGCGCGGCGACCCGTCGGACAACCTGCCGAGCATCCCCGGCGTCGGCGAGAAGACCGCGGCCAAGTGGATCCGCCAGTTCGGCTCGCTCGACGACCTGATCGACCGGGTGGACGAGGTCAAGGGCAAGGTGGGCGACGCGCTGCGGGCGCACCTCAGCGCCGTCACGCTGAACCGGCAGCTCACCGAGCTGATCCGGGACGTCGAGCTGGACATCGCCCCGGCCGGGCTGGAGCTGCGCCCGTGGGACCGCGAGGCGGTGCACGCGCTGTTCGACGAGCTGGAGTTCCGCGTGTTGCGGGACAGGCTGTTCGCGACGCTGCAGAGCGCCGAGCCGGAGGCCGACGAGGGCTTCGAGGTCTCGGGTTCCGCGCTCGCGCCCGGTGCGCTGGGCGCCTGGCTCGCCGCGCACGCGGGCGAGGGCGAGCCGGTGGCGCTGGCGTTCCGCACGACGGGCGCGTCGGTCCGGTCCGACCTGCGCGCGGTCGCCTTCGCGGCGGCCGACGGCGAAGGCGCGTACGTCGATGTGACGGCGATGGATCAGGCCGACGACGCGGCGCTCGCCGCCTGGTTCGCCGACCCGATGATCCGCAAGACCGGCCACGACCTCAAGGTCCCGCTGCACGCGATCCGCTCGCGCGGCTGGATGCTGAGCGGGCTCGCTATGGACACCGCGCTGGCCGCCTACCTGGTGCGGCCCGGGCAGCGCACCTTCGAACTGGACGACCTCGCGCTGCGCTACCTGCACCGCGAGCTGCGCTCGGAGACCGACGGCGGCGACGGGCAGCTGTCGCTGCTCGACGGCGGCGCCGAAGGCCTGGAGCAGAAGGAGATCCAGGAAGAACTGGTCAAGGCCCGCGCCATCTTCGAGCTGGCCGGCGCGCTCGACAAGGAGCTCGAGCAGATCGGCGGCGCGAGGCTGCTCGCCGAGCTGGAGCAGCCGCTGCTGGAGGTCATCACCGAGCTGGAGATCGCCGGCGTCGCCGTCGACCTCGAGCAGCTGACTTCGCTCGAAGCGCACTACCTCTCGCGCGTCACGCAGGCGGCGGACGAGGCGTACGCGGTGATCGGCAAGCAGATCAACCTCGGCTCGCCGAAGCAGCTGCAGGTCGTGCTGTTCGACGAGCTCGGCATGCCGAAGACCAAGCGCACGAAGACCGGTTACACCACCGACGCCGAGGCGCTGCAGGGCCTGTTCGAGAAGACCGAGCACCCGTTCCTGCAGCACATGCTTGAGCACCGCGACGCGACCAAGCTGCGCACCACGGTCGAGGGGCTGATCAAGTCCGTCGCCGACGACGGGCGCATCCACACGACGCTGCTGCAGACCATCGCGGCCACCGGCCGGCTGTCCTCGACCGAGCCGAACCTGCAGAACATCCCGGTCCGCACCGAGGAAGGCCGCCGCATCCGCGACGCGTTCGTGGTCGGCGACGGCTACACCGAGCTGATGACCGCGGACTACAGCCAGATCGAAATGCGGATCATGGCGCACCTCTCGAAGGACGAGGGGCTCATCGAGGCGTTCAACAGCGGCGAGGACCTGCACACGTTCGTGGCGTCCCGCGCGTTTTCGCTGCCGCCGGAGGAGATCACGCCGGAGCTGCGCTACCGCGTCAAGGCGATGTCGTACGGCCTCGCGTACGGGCTGTCGGCGTACGGGCTTTCGCAGCAGCTGCGGATTTCCACGGAGGAAGCCAAGTCCCAGATGGAGGCGTACTTCGCCCGTTTCGGCGGCGTCCGCGACTACCTCCACTCGGTGGTGGGCGAAGCGGCCAAGTGCGGCTACACGGAGACGATCTTCGGCCGCCGCCGCTACCTCCCGGACCTCAACAGCGACAACCGCCAGCGCCGCGAGATGGCCGAGCGGATGGCGTTGAACGCCCCCATCCAGGGCAGCGCGGCCGACATCATCAAGGTCGCGATGCTCAATGTCCACCGCGCACTGGTGGAGGCGAAGCTGCGGAGCCGGGTCCTGCTCCAGGTCCACGACGAGCTGGTGCTCGAGGTCGCGGACGGCGAGCGCGACGAGCTGGAGACGCTGGTGCGCCAGGGCATGGGCTCGGCCTACGAGCTGGCGGTACCGCTGGAGGTTTCGGTCGGCTACGGCCGCTCGTGGAACGAAGCCGCTCACTGAGTTTTTGGCGCGCGCTCACGAAGCTGCGCCGCCGGGCGCGGCTTCGTCAGCGCGGGTCACGGAGCGTCGCCGCGCGAATCACCGGGTCGTGAACCGGGTGTACTCGGGCGGACGGCGCCGCCTGCACGTCGGCGGGACCAAGCTGGGTGACCCGAGCCGAAAGGATCACCCCATGGCCAGCGAGTTCCAGCGGCGCAAGATCTCCGGCGTCTTCGGCGCCATGGACGCTGACCGTGACGGCTTCCTGACCGAGTCCGATTTCCGGGCTCTCACGACGAGATGGCTCGACCTCCGCGGCACGGACGGCGGGACGCCCGAAGGGCAGCGGCTCGCCGCGATCATGATGGGCTGGTGGGGCACCCTCCTCGACGTCGACCGCGACGGCGACGGCAAGGTCACCTTGGACGAGGTGCTCCAGGTCGTCGACGAACTCCCGAAGATGCCGGGCGCGGTCACCGGCACCGCCGCCGCCATGTTCGAAGCCGTCGACGAGAACGGTGACGGCGCCATCTCCGCCGCCGAGTACCACCGGATGATCGCCGCCTGGAGCGGGACCGACACCCCCACCGACGAAGTCTTCGCCCACCTCGACCTCGACGGCGACGGCCGTCTTTCCCGTGCCGAGTTCACCGGGCACTGGTTCGAGTTCTGGGTCGGTGACGACCCGGCCGCTCCCGGAAGCTGGGTATTCGGCCGCGTATGAACACCCGTTGCGACGAACGAAGGAGTCCGTTCGGGTGAGGGATTACCGCTGGGTAGGGAGGTCGGCGCCAACGCGTGGCGATCACGGCGTAGGGTCCGCCGAATGGGGTTCGAGCGTGAGCGACGACGCTGGCGAGTCCGGCTGCACGACGAACTCGGCCGGGTGTGCGGGGCGGGGACGGTACTCGACGAGTACCACGTGCTCACGAGCGCGCACGTCGTCGAGACCGCCGGGGGGCCACGGTCCGCGTTGAGCGTCGACTTCGTCGGGCTGGCCGAGGCGCTGCCCGGCGCCGCGACCGTCGTCGAAGGCTGCTGGGTGCCCTCCGACGGCGGTGGCCGCGGCGATCTCGCCCTGCTGCGCCTGGAACGCCCCGAATCTCGCGTTTTCCGCGCCCCGCTGCACCGCATGCCCCTCGGTGAACACCAGCTCGTCCGCGCCTTCGGTTTCCCGCCCGGCTCGGTCGGCCGCTGGACCCACGCCCGGCTCGGCGGCCCCGAACACCCCGGTGGCCCCGGCGGCGAGTGGGTCCGCCTCTTCCGCACCGCCGAAGCCGAATCGATCGGCCCCGGCTTCGGCGGGACGGCCGTGCTCGACGAGGCGACCGGCCACGTCGTCGGCATGGTCGTCGGCAAGGACACCGGCACCTGGATGGTTCCCGTCGAGACCATGCTCGGCCACCTGCCCCAGCTCAGCATCTGGGCTTCGGGCAGCCCGGCGGTCGACGCCAGTTTCTCCCGTCCCGTCGGCGAAGCCGTCGACGTCGCCTTCGTGCAGCGCGTCGTCGACTGGTTCGCCAAGGCCGAGCCCGGCACCGTCTGGGTCGTCGACACCGGCCAGGCCGGCTCGCCCGTCGCCGCGGCGCTGCGGTTCGGGATCGTCCTCGCCGACCGCGAACGCTCCCTCGGCGTGGCCGGCCTGCCGCCCGCGCTCGGCCCGATGCCGCCGACGGGCAGCGTCGACCTCGCCGTCGACGCCACCGGCCGCACGGCCGACGCCGTCCGGCACCGGATCGCCGACCGGCTCACCACCGGCGTCGCCGGCCGCACCCTCGTCGTGGACGCGATCGACGACTCCGCCGAACCCGACCGGCTCGTCGGCGAGGTGCTGGCCCCGCTCGCCGGCCGCGCGGCCGAGCTCGGCATCCGCCTGCTGCTGGGTTTCCGGGAGAAGTCCTCACCCGGAGTCGCGGCCGTGCGCGCCAGCACCGTCGGGGCCCGCCCGGCCCCGGAGGACCTGGCCGGCCGCCTCGACGTGCTCACCCAGTCCGTGGAGGAGCTCGCCGAGATCGAGGCCTACCAGCTGCGTGTGGCGACGCGGTTCACCGGCGTCGCGATGCTGCCGGCGCGGGCCCACCGCCTGCGCGGCGCGCTCAAGCAGCTCCGCTCGGCCGAGGTCGACGGCGACGCGGAGTGGGTCGAGCGGCACATCGACAGCCACGAGCACGCGGTCGCCCCGGCGGTCGAGGACGGCCGCCGCCAGCGGGCGGTGCTCGACGGCCTGGTCGCCCGCCGCGAGGAACTGCGCGCCCGCCTGGCCGGCGACCACGAACTGGCCCGCGAACACGGCCTGGCCGGCGACCCCGAGCTGGAACAGGCCTACGCCCCGGCGAAGCGGCTCCTCATCGACGGCCCCTGCGAGCTGACGGCGGCGGCCACGGCGGTCGACACCTACGCGGCCGCGGTCCGGGCCCGCATCGAGGACCGCGCCTGACCCGCGCGGTCTCCCGTTCGTAAATCCGTGAATGTCGCATTGAGGGACTCAGAGTCCCTCAATGCGACATTCACGGCGTTACGGCGCGGAAACTAGCGGCTGCCGAGGCCGCGGATCAGGACCATCACCGCGTCCCGGACTTCGGCCCGGGAGCGCTGCGGGCCGAACACCTGCCAGTCCAGCGCCACGACGAGCATCGTGCCGAACAGCCCGGCGGCCGCGGTCGGGATCTCCACCCCGGCCGGCAGCCGTCCCGCGTCGTCCAGGCGCGAAAGCTGGTGCTTCACGATCGAGATGATCTCCTCGCGCAGCAGGGAAAGCGTGCCGTGCCACTGGCCCGGCGTCCGCCACAGCTCGCTCACCAGGATCTGCGAGAACCCCGGGTAGCGGGCGATGAACTCGAGCGTCGTGTCGACCTGGGCCTCGATCACGTCCAGCGGGTCCGCGTCGGACACCGCCGAGCGCAGCCGCTCCGCGAGCATGTCGACGCCGTACCGCAGCAGCGCGTCGACCAGCCCGTCCTTGGAGCCGAAGTTGTAGTAGACGGTGCCCTTGGCGACGCCGGCCGCGGCCGCGATGTCGTCGACCGTCAGCCCCACGAGGCCCCGGCTCTTCGAGAGCTCCAGGGTGGCCTCGAAGAGCTTCTGCTTGGTCGCGCCGCTCACAGGCTCAGCTCCGGCTTGAGCGCGGAAACCGTCCAGACGCGACGTTTCCGCGCGGCCAGGGTGGACACCAGGATCCCGCCGGCGAGGTAGGCCAGCAGCACCCCGATGTCGCCGAGGATCTGCACGGTCGCCCCGCTGTAGAACAGGTGGCGGAAGCCGTCGATCGCGTAGCCCATCGGCAGCACCACGTGCAGCGGGTACAGCGCGTCCGGGATGGTCTGCCACGGGAACGTGCCGCCCGCGCTGACCAGCTGCAGCACCAGCAGCACCAGGCCGAGGAACTTGCCGACCGCGCCGAAGAACGCGTTGAGCGCGTGCACCACCGCGGTGAACGTCAGCGACACCAGCACGGCGAACCCGATCGCGCCGAGCGGGTGCGCGATGTGGATGCCGACCAGCCAGGTCACCGCGCCGAACAGGACGATCACCTGCGCCGCGCCGAGCAGGGCCGACGACAGCCAGCCGCCGACCGCGACCCGGAACGGCGACGCGCCCGCGGTCAGCGCGCGCGTCGAGAGCGGGCGCAGCAGCAGGAACAGGACGAACGCGCCGATCCAGGTGGCCAGCGAGATGAAGAACGGCGCGAGGCCGGCGCCGTACGTCCCCGCCGACGCCTCGCCGTTGGCGGTCACCGCCACCGGGTCCGCGATCGTGTTCGCCGTCGCCGAGCGGGTCGGGTCGTCCGGGTTCGGGATCTGCTTGAGCCCCGCGGAGAGCCCGTCACGCAGCTTCGCCGCGCCGTCCGCGAGCTGGTTCGTACCGGTGACGGCGGTCTTCTCGCCGTCGTTGAGCTGGGCAGCGCCGTCCCGGAGCTGGTTCGCGCCGTCGGACGCCTGCGCGATGCCGTTCGCCAGCCGCGGGGACGCGGCGGCGAGCTTGGCCGCGCCGTCGGACACCTGGCGGGCGCCGTCCGCGAGCTTCGCGAGGTCGCCGTTGGCCTGCTGGATCTTGCCGTTCGCCTGGTCGACGGGGGAGCGCAGCTCGTCGGCCTTGGCGAGGATCGCCTGGACCTGGGCCTCCGGCACGCCGGCGGCGCGCAGGTCGGTCTGGAGCTGGCCGCGGTAGCCGTCGAGCTTGCCCTGGATGTCGGACGACGCCGTGGCGGCCACCGACGCCGCGCCGGCGACCTTCTCGTCCCCGGCGGCCACCTGCGAAGCGCCGTCGGCCAGCTTCTGCGTCTGCGAAGGCAGGTCCGCGGTGCTGCTCTTCAGGGTGCCCAGGCCGGTCGCCAGCGTCGACGAGCCGTCGGCGAGCTTGGCGGCGCCGTCGGCCAGCTGCTGCTGACCCGACTTGAGCCGTGAAGCGCCGTCGGCGAGCTGCTGGGCGCCGGTCGAGGCCTCCTGGATCTTGCCGTAGATCGTGGAGAAGCCGACCAGGAACCGGTCCGCGGCCTCGCTGCCGACCTTCTCCGCGATGGTCTTGCGCACCTGCTCGGCGACCTGCTTCGCGATGGTGCCGGACAGGTAGTTGTTGGCGTCGTTGGTGGTCAGCGTGATCGTCGCCTGCTGCGGCTGGAAGTTGCCCACCGACAGCAGCGAGGCGGAGAAGCCGCTGGGGATGCCGATCGCGAAGGAGTACTTGGCGTCGCGGACGCCGTCGCGTGCCTCCTGCTCGGACACCTCGTGCCACTGGAAGGTGCCGGACTTGACCAGCTCGTCGGTCACCTCGCGGCCGACGTTGCGTTGCTGGCCACTGGCGTCCTTCGCGCCGGTGTCACTGGTGACGACCGCGGCGGGCAGCTTGTTGAGCCGGCCGTACGGGTCGTAGTTCGCGTAGAGGTAGAAGGACGCGTAGAGCAGCGGCACCAGCACGAGCGCGACCAGCGCGAGCTTCGGCATCGTGCCGGTGGACAGGCGGCGCAGCTCGTTGCGCGCGATCCGGAAGGCGTTCATTCGGGGACTCCGTCAGTGCTCTCGAGGAGCTCTTCGGTGGGTTCGGGGACTGCTGGGGGAGCTTCGGAGGGAGCTTTGGGGGGAGCACAGTGCAGCGGCTCCGGCTGCTCCGCCGAGCCGAGGAGCGCGGGCGGGAAGGGGAGCGCGGACAGCGGCGTCGTCGCGGTCAGGACGACGACGGCGAGGCCGCGCCCGGCCAGTTCGCGGGCGAGGCCCGCCCAGCTGTCGACGTGGCTGGTGTGCCGGTCGGGGGTGTCGAGCACCAGCACGCGCACGCCTTTGCGCTCGGCGGCCAGCTCGGCGAGCAGCCGCGTGCGCAGGGCGGGGGCGAGGTTCTCGAACCGCGAGCCCGCGAAGGGCGCGGCGTCGTGCGCGGCGAGCCAGCGGGCGACGTCTTCCTTGCCCGCCGGGCGGTGGGCCAGCGCCAGTTCTTCGCCGACGACCACGCGCAGCGAGAGGGCCTCGTCGGGGTCGCTGACGCCGGGGGCGTCGACGACGGCGACGAGGGCGGGGAGCGCGGTGTCCACCCCTTCGGCGGTGACCGTGCCGGTGGTCGGTTTGAGCCGCCCGGCCAGCGCCAGGCCGAACGCGGTGACGCCGACGCCGGGTTCGCCGTGCACGATCGCCAGGTCGCCCTCGCCGACAGTCAGCGAGGTGGGCGGTAACAAGGTGCCGTGGTGCCCTTCGAGGGACACCCGATCGGCTCGGACCTGCACGGTTTCTCCCGCTTCGCGAACTTTGAACTGACCGGTCAGTTCAAAAGCTAGTCTTCGCGCGGGAGCCCGGCAAGATCACCGGACGCACGTCACACCTGTGGATGGCTCACCGGAGGGCCGACGCCGGGCGGACTTCCCAGCTCGTCCACAGTGGACGGTAACCCTGGCGGTGCCAGAACACCGAGGACAGCGGGTTGGTCGGGTTGTAGTAGAGGTACGTGCGGGTGGCGCCGCCCCGGTGGAGTTCCCGGTGCACGTGGGCCATCAGCGCCCGGCCGAAGCCGCCGCCGCGCTCACCCGGCGTGGTCACGACGTTGTTCACGTAACCCCAGCGTCCCGGCGGGAGCAGTTCGGCCGCCTCACTCCCCGGCGCCACGTCCACCCACGCGCAGTGCGCGAGCGCCCGGGCTTCGCCGTCCTCTTCGGCCAGCCAGACGGCCGGCTCGTCCTCGGCGAGGGCGGTCCCCAGGCCGGGACCTAGCAGCTCGGCCGTGTTGTCCCGGCGGGGCGAGGCGACGAGCCCGGTGTAGTCGAATGTCGCCTCGGCCAGTTCCAGCGCGGCGGCGTAGTCGCCCGGCCCGGCACGGCGGACGGTGACCCCCGGATCCGCCTCGGGCGGAGGAGCGGTCCGCACGCCGACCGCGGAGAGCGGGACCAGGCCGTGGTCGAGGAAGGCGCGGATCGCCTCGGCGTCCCGGCTGGGCCAGAGCACGACGCACGCCGAGTCGTCGCCGGTCTCCTCGGTCTCCAGCCTGCCCTTCAGCGCGCGCAGCAAGAGGTCCGCGCCTTCGGTGCCGGTGGCGCCGAAGTACGGGAAGAGCTGCCAGGTGTCGGCGGCCGACCACAGCATCGGGACGTCGCCGGGCGCGAACCGCTGCCGCTGCAGGACACCGGTGACCTGGGTGCCGTCCGCGGTCGCCGCGTCCAGCCGCTCGCCGTCGGCCGGCGGCGCGGCGGGCGGCAGCAGCGCGTCGACCGCGGCGAAGCGTGCCCGGTGCGCCGCGAGCAACGGCTCGGCGATGTCCATGGTGCCCCCTGGGGTGAAACGGTCAGGACCAGGCGGGACGCCGGATCCACATGGTCCACAGTGGACGATAGCCCTGCCGGTGCCAGAACACCGGTGAAAGCGGGTTCGCCGGATGGTAGAAGAGGAACGTGCCGTGGCCCGCGTGCCGGAGCAGTTCGCGATGGGCGACCGCCATCAGTGCCCGGCCCACGCCGCCGCCGCGCGCCGCCGCCGCGACCGAGAGCGTGTCGACGTACCCCCAGCGCCCGGGGTGCAGCCGGCCGTGGAGGCTGTCGCCCGGCGCCGGCGAAGCCACTGCGCAGGCGGCCATGCCGGCCGGCACGCCGTCGTCTTCCGCGAGCCAGACCAGGCCGCTGAACCGCAGCGAGCGGACGACCTCGGCGCGCAGCAGCGCCCGGGCCCCCGGCCGCGGCACCGCGGTGCCGACCAGCGACGTGTAGCGCCATTCCGCCAGCCGTAGCTCGGTGAGCGCCTCGACGTCGCCTTCCCCCGCGCGGCGGACGGCCACCGGCGCCGTCCCGGCGTCCGCGGGCGGGCCAGGGGCGCGCACCGCCAGGCAGGTCATCGGCGCGAACCCGTGCGCAAGCAGGACCGCCGACGCCTCGGCGTCACGGCTCGGCCAGGTCAGCGTGCAGCCCGAATCGTGGCCGGGACGCTGCCCGCGCATCCGGTCGCGCCACGCGCCCAGCAGCGCCGCGAGACCCGCCGCGCCGCTGTCGCCCGGCACCGCGGTCAGGTCCCAGAGCTCCGTCGGCCCCCACAGCGCGGGCCACGACCCCGGCGCGTGCGCGACGTGCGTCAGCAGGCCGCCCGCCTTCCGGCCGCCGGTGGTCACCACCAGCGGCTCGTTCGTCGGCGACGGTGGCGCCGCGATCGGCGGGAGCAGCGGGTCGAGCGCGGCGAAGCGCGCGTTCTGCTGCGCTTCCAGCGGGTTCACGACCGGCGCGTGCGGAAGATCGCGGTGCCCGGGAAGAGCCGGCCGCGCAGCGGGCTCCACTGGCCCCAGACCCGGGTGTGCCCCGCCGGCCACTCCGGCTCGACCAGGTCGGTGAGGGTGAACCCGGCCGCGGCCAGCGCGCGCACGTAGTCGCCGAGGGTGTGGTGGTACTCGACGTAGGTCGCGGTGCCCTCGTCGTCGACCTCGACGTACGGCGTGCGGTCGAAGTACGGCTGGGTGGCGGTCAGCCCCAGCGGGCCCGGGTCGTCCGGGAAGATCCACCGCATCGGGTGGGTCACCGAGAACACCCACGGCGCCCCCGGCCGCAGCACCCGGCGCACCTCGGCGAAGACGGCGTCCACCGAGGCCACGAACGGGATCGCGCCGAAGGCCGAGCAGGCGGCGTCGAAGCTGCCGGACGCCAGGGGCAGCTGCTCGGCGTTGGCCTGCACCAGTGGCACGGCGAGGCCGGTCCGCTCGTTGCCGTCCCGCGCGTGGCGCAGCATGCCGGCGGACAGGTCGGTGGCGACGGCGTCGGCGCCCTCCGCCGCCAGCCAGCGCGAGCACGCGGCCTGCCCGCAGCCGATCTCCAGGACGCGCTTGCCGCGGACGTCGCCGAGCAGCCGCGCGTCGGCTTCCCGGACCCCTTCCGGGCACCAGACGAAGTCGGCGTCGCCCAGGAAGCCGCCGTGTTCGGCCTGGTAGTCGTCGGCGTCGGCGTCCCACCAGGCGAGGTTCGCCGCCGCGGCCTCCGCCCCGCCGACCGCGCGGTAGGCGACCGCCGTGGTGCCCAGCCGGTGCTCGGCGGCGTCGTGGCGGCCCGGCGCGGCAGGCTCGTTCGGTGGCATGATGGTGTCTCCGGTCCCGGCCGCCGGTGCCTGCTCCACCCGCGTCCTCCAGCGTGCGATTTGCCTTCGCGAGGACCTTAGCGATCGCCGGGGGACCCTGATTGTGCCGCCTAGCGACTGCCGCGTAGGATAAGTGTTAGCGCAGTGGGTTCGCGCTGCCTTCCGCTCAGCTTCTGGTCGGGCTCGGGTCGCGCACCGTTTGCGGGTCATGCCGCGGTCGTTCACTGGTGGACGTTTGCTCGCAGGGTCGTCGCATGCCGTAACACCCCATTGCGCCGACACCTGCCAACCCTCGATTCCCATCCACCGGAGCAACCCGCCTAATGACCATCGACACCGCCACCGCCCCGACCGCCCCGAACGCGGCCCCGCAGGTCGCCATCAACGACATCGGGTCGGAGGAAGACTTCCTCGCGGCTATCGACAAGACGATCAAGTACTTCAACGATGGCGACATCGTCGAAGGCACCATCGTCAAGGTCGACCGCGACGAGGTCCTGCTCGACATCGGCTACAAGACCGAGGGTGTCATCCCCTCGCGCGAGCTCTCCATCAAGCACGATGTCGACCCGGCTGAGGTTGTCACCGTCGGCGATGAGGTCGAAGCCCTCGTTCTCCAGAAGGAGGACAAGGAAGGCCGTCTGATCCTGTCCAAGAAGCGCGCGCAGTACGAGCGCGCTTGGGGCACGATCGAGGAGCTCAAGGAGAAGGACGAGCCCGTCAAGGGCACCGTCATCGAGGTCGTCAAGGGCGGCCTCATCCTGGACATCGGCCTCCGCGGCTTCCTCCCCGCCTCCCTGGTCGAGATGCGCCGCGTGCGCGACCTGCAGCCGTACGTCGGCCGCGAGCTCGAGGCGAAGATCATCGAGCTGGACAAGAACCGCAACAACGTGGTCCTGTCCCGCCGCGCCTACCTCGAGCAGACCCAGTCCGAGGTGCGCAGCGAGTTCCTCAACGCGCTCGCCAAGGGCCAGGTCCGCAAGGGCGTCGTGTCGTCCATCGTCAACTTCGGTGCCTTCGTGGACCTGGGTGGCGTCGACGGCCTGGTGCACGTCTCGGAGCTGTCCTGG
This sequence comes from Amycolatopsis sp. NPDC051128, assembly GCF_040682715.1. Classification (NCBI taxonomy): domain Bacteria; kingdom Bacillati; phylum Actinomycetota; class Actinomycetes; order Pseudonocardiales; family Pseudonocardiaceae; genus Amycolatopsis; species Amycolatopsis sp. NPDC051128. The sequence continues at coordinate 120,687 of NZ_JBFBBN010000007.1, forward strand.
AAGCACATCGACCACCCGTCCGAGGTCGTCGAGGTCGGCCAGGAGGTCACGGTCGAGGTCCTGGACGTCGACATGGACCGCGAGCGCGTCTCGCTGTCGCTGAAGGCGACCCAGGAAGACCCGTGGCGCCAGTTCGCCCGCACCCACGCGATCGGTCAGATCGTGCCGGGCAAGGTCACCAAGCTGGTTCCGTTCGGTGCGTTCGTGCGCGTCGAAGAGGGCATCGAGGGCCTGGTCCACATCTCCGAGCTGGCCGAGCGCCACGTGGAGATCCCGGAGCAGGTCGTCCAGGTCAACGGCGACGTCATGGTCAAGGTCATCGACATCGACCTCGAGCGCCGTCGCATCTCGCTGTCGCTGAAGCAGGCGAACGAGGGTGTCACCCCGGACACCGAGTTCGACCCGACCCAGTACGGCATGGCCGCCGAGTACGACGCCGAGGGCAACTACATCTACCCCGAAGGCTTCGACCCGGACACCCAGGAGTGGCAGGAAGGCTTCGACAAGCAGCGTGAGGAGTGGGAGCGCCAGTACGCCGAGGCGCACACTCGTTACGAGGCCCACATGAAGCAGGTCCAGAAGGCCGTCGAGGCCGACGCGGAGGCCGCGGCCGACGCGGCGACCGGCATCGAAGGTGGCGCGGAAAGCTACACCTCGGGTTCGGCCCCGGCCGACACGAAGAGCAGCGGTGGCACCCTCGCCTCCGACGAGCAGCTCGCGGCTCTCCGCGAGAAGCTCTCCGGCGGTGCGTGAGCACTAGCGCTCTGAGCTGAACCACAGCCCCCGGTCCGCATCGGACCGGGGGCTGTGGTTATTTGCGTGCAAGGGTTCCTTCAGGGCATCCCGTGAACTGAGCGGCCGGGTCAGCGGTTCCGCAGGCCCAGGCCGGTCATCATGGCCGTCACCCCTTGGCGGTACATCTGCTCGTTCGCCTCTTCGGTCGGCGGGATGAACCAGTCCGGCAACCGGGTCCGGGACGCCAGCACCAGTTCCGACCCCACCAGGCCGTGCATGGCCGTCCACAGCTGGTACGCCGCCGTGCGCGCGTCTACGCCCGGCGGGCACACCCGCTGGACCCGGGCGATGAACAGGGTGAACGTCGTCCGCAGCACCGCCGACCGCAGCGCCGGGTCGGGATCGAACCCCGGCACCGGGCGCTCGAACATCAGCGCGTAGCGGGTCGGGCTCTCCCGGGCGAAGCGCCGGTACTCCAGCGCCACGTCCAGCAGGTCCGCGAGCGCGTCCGGGCTCTCCGGCGGCAGCCCCTCCAGCATCTCCCGCAGCGAGTCGAAAGTGCGCTCGTACAGCGCGTCGAACAGGCCCGCGCGGCCGCCGAAGCGGGCGTACACCGAGATCGTCGACACGCCGGCCGCCTCGGCCACGCCGCGCACCGTCAGCCCCGGGACGCCGCGATCGAACAGCACCGACAACGCCGCGTCGAGGTAGCGCTCGCGGCTGCCCTGTTCGGCGGGGCGCATCGACAAGTGCCTGGTGGCCACGGTGCACCCCCTTCGCAACGGCCGTGCACTACGGCGTCCGGGTGACCCATCCGCAGCAGAAGATACGATATCCGCCGCGTCTTGGGAATGCGCCGGATGTCCGGATCCCGACGTCACCGACACCTGGAGGGCTGGCGCGGATGGAACACCCCGAGGCCGGCACGGTCGTCGTCACCGCGAGCGGCGATGGCACGTACACCCAGCAGGTCACCACGTCGGCCCACACGCTGCTCGTCGACGAACCGGTCGCGGCCGGGGGCGCCGACGACGGCCCGAACCCGTACGAGCTGCTGCTCGCGTCGCTGGGTTCCTGCACCGCGATCACGCTGCGGATGTACGCCGACCGCAAGGGCATCCCGCTGACCGGCGCGACGATCCGGCTGCGGCACGACCGCATCCACGCGGCGGACTGCGCCGACTGCGAGACCGGGCGCGGCATGCTCAGCCGGATCACCCGCGAGATCGAGCTCGCAGGCGAACTCGACGAGGATCAGCGCGCCAAGCTCATGCTGATCGCCGACAAGTGCCCGGTGCACCGCACGCTGTCGTCGGAGATCGTGATCGAGACGCGCGAAACCGGCCGCTGAGCGGTGCCCGTCAGGCGGCCCGCGCGACCGCCGTGGCCGGGCCGGTCCTGCTGACGGCCGGAACCCAGATGCGCTCGAGCGCGGCGGCGCGGGCCTTGCGGCGAAGGCCGGCGAAGCTGTGCTTGGCCGGTACCAGCAGCGCACTCAGCCAGGTCCGCCGGTAGTCCGCCAGTGCGTCGGCGACCGGGCGATGAAGAACGCAGTGCACCAGCCCCGGCGTGCCGAACCGGTGCCTCCCGACGTGCTTGCTGTCCGCCATCGTTCCTCCGTGTGGGCGACGCTGTCGCGCGCACCGTACGCAGCCGGCCCGGTGAAGGTGGGTAAGCAACGCGGCGTGTCCGCATATCGGTTGAGTCACGCGTCACGATCGCCTTGCGCATCACCCGTTCGTATGCCTCCGCTGCGCCGATCAGGCGGGGGTCGCGAGAAAGCTGCTCTTCGTGCACGGTGCGCTGCCCGCGGTGATGAAGGTGATCCAGGTGTGCCGCACGATGTACAGCGTGCGGCCGGACGTGGGCCGGCACTCGACCCGCACCTGGCGGACGCCGGAGAGGCAGTGTGTCGACGGCTCGGCGGCGCCGCTCGCTGTGGGGACCACCGGGCTCGCCGTCGCGACCTCGGGTACCGCCACGGCGAGCCCGCCCGCCCACAGCACGGTGGCCGCCGCGCGCCTGAACCTCGTCATCCTCATAGAGCCCCTCCCTCGATGACGCGAGCCGTTGGCTCGCTGATCGTGGCGTCGGGAAAACGATTACTTACGTTACGGGGCGAGCGAAGATGTCACGCGAATGGCGCACTGTGCCCGCGAAGTGGCTCCCCGTGTCCTGACTAGGGTGATCGGCATGTTGCGTGTGGGGTTGACGGGTGGGATCGGTGCCGGGAAGTCGACCGTGGCGAACCGGCTCGCCGAGCACGGCGCCGTGCTGGTGGACTCCGACCGGATCGCCCGCGAGGTCGTCGAGCCCGGCACCGAGGGACTCATCCGGCTGGTGGAGGAGTTCGGCAGGGAGATCCTGGCCGCGGACGGCTCGCTCGACCGGCCGGTGCTCGCCGCGAAGGCGTTCGCCGACGACGAATCGCGGCGCCGGCTGAACGCGATCGTGCACCCGCTGGTCGGCGCCCGCACCGGGGAGCTGATGGCCGCCGCGAAGCCGGACGCGGTGATCGTCCACGACATCCCGCTGCTGGTCGAGAACGGCCTCGCGACGGCCTACCACCTGGTCGTGGTGGTCGACGCGCCGGTCGAGGTGCGGGTCCGGCGGCTGGTGTCGGCGCGCGGAATGGCCGAAGAGGACGCGCGGGCGCGGATCCGGGCGCAGGCCAGTGCGGAGCAGCGCCGCGCCGTCGCGGACGTCTGGCTGGACAACGGTGGTGCCGAGGACGCCGTGCTGGCCGAGGTCGACGCGCTGTGGGCGGACCGGCTGGTGCCGTTCGAGGCGAGCATCCGGCTGCGCCGGCCGCGGCCGCCGATGTCGCCGGTGATCGCCGGGTACGACCTCACCTGGCCGGCGCAGGCCGAGCGGGTGCTCGCCCGGGTCCGGGCCGTGGCGGGGGAGCTGGCCCGCCGGGCCGACCACATCGGGTCGACCGCCGTCCCCGGCCTGCCCGCCAAGGACGTCCTCGACCTGCAGCTCACGGTGCCCACCCTGGACGACGCGGACACCCTGAAGGAGCTGCTCTCCGACGCCGGGTTCCCGCGGCTGGAGGGCGACTGGTGCGACGACGCCCAGGACGGCGGCGAGCCGTGGCCCAAGCGCCTGCACGTCGGCGCCGACCCGAAGCGCCCGGTGAACCTGCACGTCCGGTCGGTCGAGACGCCCGCGTGGCGGCTCGCGCTCCTGTTCCGCGACTTCCTGCGCGCGAACCCGGACGAGCGCGACGACTACCGCGACGTGAAGCTGCGGCTGGCCGCGGCGCACGCCGACGACGGCACGGTCGAGGCCTACGCGGACGAGAAGCAGCACTGGGTCAATGGCGTGTTCGGCCGCGCGGAGAAGTGGGCGACGGCCACCGGCTGGACGCCTTAGGAGCCCAGCAGCCCGCGTTCGAACGCGACCGCGACGGCCGCCGCGCGGTCCTTCACGCCGAGCTTCGCGTAGACGTGGATCAGGTGCGTCTTGACCGTCGCTTCGCTGATGAAGAGCTTCTTCGCCGCTTCTTTGTTCGTCGAGCCGCGGGCGACCAGGGTGAGCACCTCGAGCTCCCGCTGGGACAACGGTTCCGGCGCCGGCCCGCGCATCCGGCCCAGCAGCCGGCTGGCGACCGCGGGGGAGAGGACCGTTTCGCCGCGGGCGGCGGCCTCCACGGCGCGGTAGAGGTCCTCGCGCGGGGCGTCCTTGAGCAGGTAGCCGGTCGCGCCGGCCTCGATGGCCGGCAGGACGTCCGAGTCCGTGTCGTACGTCGTCAGCACCAGGACCCGCGCCGGGTTGCCCAGCCTGGCCAGCTCGGTGATCGCCGCCACGCCGCCGGTGCCCGGCATCCGCAGGTCCATCAGCACGACGTCGGGGCGCAGCCGCTCGGCCAGCGCCACGGCTTCGGCGCCGTGCGCCGCCTCGCCGACGACCTCGAAGCCGCGGCCGGTGAAGATGCCGCGCAGCCCGTCGCGGACGATCGGGTGGTCGTCGGCGATGAGCACGGTGATCGTCACGCGGCGTCCTCCGGTGGAGGTGGGATGGCGGGTGGGACGGCCGAGTTCGTGGTGCCGCTTGTGGGGTCCTCCGGCGGAGGCGGGACGGCGGGCAGGACGGCCGAGATCGCGGTGCCGCCGCCGGGTTCGGACTCGACGTGCAGCGTACCGGCGAGCCGTTCGACGCGGCGCCGCATTCCGGGCAGCCCGAAGCCGGGGCCGGGCCCGGGGCCGGGGGTGAATCCGGCACCGTCGTCACGGACGTCGAGCGTGACCTCGCCGTCCATGTACGACAGCGTCAGGGCGACGCGGTGCGCGGCAGCGTGCCGGTCCACATTGGACAGCGCTTCCTGGGTGACCCGCAGCAGCGTCGCCTCGATCTCCTGGTGCAGCCGCCGGTGCTCGCCGGTGGTGGTGACCGCGGTGGGTACCCTCGTCCGTTCGCTCCACCGCGCCGCGACGCCGGCGAGCGCGTCGGGCAGCGTCGCGACGTCCAGGGGCTCGGGGTGCAGGGCACGCACCGAACGCCGGGCCGCGGTGAGGTTCTCCCGCGCGAGCGCGGTCGCGGAAGCCAGGTGCCGCTGCCACTCCGCCGGCTCGTCCTTGGCCAGCTCGGCCGCCTCGAGCTGCGTGATGATGCCGGTGAAGCCCTGCGCCAGGGTGTCGTGGATCTCCTGGGCGAGCCGCTGTCGTTCGTCGAGCACGCCGGCTTCGCGGGCTTGGCTGAGCAGCTGCCGTTGCAGGCCTTCGTTCTCCGCCTGGGCCGCGGCCAGCTCGTCGAGCATGCGGCGGCGTTCTTCGCTCTGCCGGGCGACGGCCGCCGACAGCAGCCCGCCGCCCCCGATGGCCGCGGTCTGGACGATGATGATCGTGATCCAGACGCCCGGGTTCTCCCGCAGGGCGTGGACGGGCCCGCCGTTGCCCAGGGTGTTGATCAGCAGCGAAGTCACCGCCAGCCCGGCGAACGCGAGCCAGGTGGGCCGCAGCCGCATGGCGGCCAGGAACGCGAAGATCATGAAGACCACGAACGTGACGTCCCGGACTTCGAGCACGCTGCCCAGCCCGAGGACGCCGAGGAACGTGAGCAGGGCGAAGGCCGGTTGCTCGCGCAGCCGCGGCGGTGCGAGGACCACCGTGCCGAGCAGCCAGAGCGCGGTCGCGGCGACCAGGGCGCCGGTGGCCGCCCACCAGCGGCCGTCGTGGCCGCCGAAGCCGAGGCTGACCGCGGTCGCGACGGCGAGCAGCACCCCGGGGAGGAACCGCTCGACCCGGTTCAGCCACGGCTGCCAGCCGCCCGGCGCCTTCGTCGTGAGCGGCGGCCACAGCGACCGGCTCCAGTCGATGTCGAGGTTCACGCCTTCATATCCTTGAGCTTCGGCCAGATCTCGGCCCAGCTCGCGGTCCGGCCGGTGAGCTGCCAGACCGGCATGTGCTCGCTCGCGTTGCGGACGCCGAGCCGGTTGCCGACCTGCCCGACGATCCTCACGTCGCGGAAGTCCTTCGCGAGTTTCGACGGGTCGTAGCCGACGAAGAGCACGTTGCCGGTGTTGTCGGGTGGTCGCCCGAAGTACCAGAAACCCCGGCTGGGGCTGTGCGCCTCGGGCAGGCCGCGCTCGGGCCCGTACCGGTCGAGCGCGCCCGCCTGCCAGTAGCCGCCGGTCACGACGGCCGTTCCCGGCGGCGCCGTCCGGTAAAGCGTGGCGACGTCGTCGGCGAGGTCCGGCCAGCCGATCTCCTCGGCCGCGTAGGCGGGCCGCGGCGCGTCCGGGTGGTCGACGAGCCAGTGCGCCGGCCAGACCGGCAGCGTGAACGGCAGGCTGAACAGTGCGGACAGCGCGAATACCGGCCAGGTCGGCACCCATCGCCACCACTGCGCGGGAGCACGGGCCTCCAAGTGCACGGCCGCCGCCGCCCACAGCACGCCGAACATCCCGGCCGCGTAGTAGTAGCGGCCGTTGGCCACGAGGAACACCGCGACGACACCCAGCGCCGTCCACCCCAGGAACCGGTACGGCCGCAGCTGCCTGCTCCCGAGCAGCACGGCGACGCCGTAGAGCACGCCGAGCGCGCCGATCATCCAGCCGGCGCCGGCGAGCAGGTTCGGGACGAAGCTCTCGCGGCCGCCCGCCGCGTCGACCTCGGCGCCGACCGCGTCACCCATACCGAGCTGCGGCCAGCCGTTCGCGCGCTGCCAGAGGAGCGTGGGCACCAGCGACCCGGCGGCGATCAGCGCTCCCAGCCAGAGCTTGGGGCGCCGCACCAGCTCCCGTGGGCCGAACACGAGCACCGCGAGCCCGGCCACCACCCAGAACGCGGCGATGAGCAGCTTGCCGTTGAGCGCCACCGCCGTCACGACGCCGAGCCAGACCAGCAGCGAGTCGTTCCGGGTGCGGACCCAGCGGACCAGCAGCCACAGCACGAGCGTCCACAGCAGCGGGTCGATCGTCGACGTCGCCAGGTAGTGGCCGCTGCCGACGAACTGCCCGCAGATCGCGTACGCCGCCGCGGCGCGGGCCTGGGCCTTCCGCCGCCCGCCGAGCTCCCGTGCGATCAAGGCGGTGACGAAGACCCCGGCTGCGGTCGCGGCGATCGCCGGCAGCCGGAACACCACCAGCGAGCCAGGGGCGAGGGTGTCCATCGCCCACGCGAGGGCGGGCACGAGCGGCGGCTGGTCGGCGTAGCCCCAGGCCAGGTGCTTGCCGGCGGCGAGGAAGTACAGTTCGTCGCCGAAGTAGCCGTAGCGGCCGGCGGTGAGCAGCAGGGCCGCGGCCGTCCCCACCGCGAGCAGGGCGACCGGCAGCCGGGCGAACGGCGCGAGCTCGGCCTTCGCCTCGTCGGGTGCCGTGACTACGGCGTCCATCATGCTCCTGTCCTCGTCGGCGCCCGGTTCTTTCGCACCCTACGTCGCCCGTTCCGGCGTCACCGCGCGGATGGTGCTGTGCCGTTTGTTACCAATCCGACCGCAGTCACGGCCGAATGGCTTCGTGGCAACGGTTGCGTGCCGCGCGGGGGTAACGCCGGAGACGCGGCTCACGTGTGGGTGTTCACCAGCCTCGGCCACAGCGCGGACCACGGCTCGGCCCGGCCCGTCGCCAGCCACAGCGGCACGCCGTCGAAGTAGCTCGGCTTCGCGCTTCCGGTGTCCACCCTCCCGATCGGCCGCAGGTCGGCGAAGTGCCCCAGCAGGGGCCGCGGGTCGGCGCCGACGAACAGCACGTCGGTCGCCTCTTCCGGGGGCACGACCAGCGTCGCGTAGCCGCGGTTTCCGCTGGCCGGCTCCGGTAGGCCGAGGTCGCGGCCGTAGCGGTCGAGGGCACTGGCCTCCCAGTACGTCTCGGTCACCACCGCGGTGTGCTCCCGCCCGGGCAGCCGGGCGAAGGCTCCGGCCACCGAGCGGGCGGCCTCCGGCCAGCCGATCTCGGCGAAGGCGAACACCGGCGCCGGCAGGGACGGGTGCTCGGTCAGCCACGCCCGCGGCCAGACGGGCAGCGCGACCGGCAGCACGAGCAGCGCGGCCAGCACGTAGCACGGCCAGGTCGCCAGCCACCGCCACCAGCGGGACGGCTCCCGGCGTTCGAGTGCCACCGCGGCCACCGCCCAGCACAGCGGGTACATCCCGGCGAGGTAGTAGAACCGGCCGTTCACCGCCACGAACACGACGGTCAGCAGCAGCGTCGTCCAACCGAGGAAGCGCAGCTCCCGGTCGCGCAGCAACCGCCACAGGCCGTACCCCAGCAGCACGGCACCGACCGGGAGCCCGGCGGTGAGCAGCGCCGTCGGCAGGAACACCAGCCGCCCGCCCCAGGTGTCGCCGACCTCCCGCGAAATCGCCGCCCCCATGCCCAGCTGCGGCCAGCCGTGCGTGGCCTGCCAGACGAGCGTCGGCACCAGCGCGACCACCGCGATCGCGGCGCCGGCCCAGAGCGCGGGCCGCCGCAGCAGTTCGCGCGGGCCGCAGACGAGGAGCGCGATCCCGGCGGCGAGCCAGAACCCGCCGATGAGGAACTTCGTGTACAGCGCGACCGCCGTCGCCACGCCGGCCCACACGAGCAGTCCGTCGGCACGGGTGCGCAGCCACCGGACCAGCAGCCACAGCACCAGGGTCCACAGGACCGGGTCCACTGTGGACGTCGCCAGGTAGTGCCCGCCCGCCAGGAACTGGGTCGACACGGCGAAGGTCGCCGCGGCCAGCGTCTGCGCCTTCGCGCCGCCACCGAGTTCGCGGGCGATCAACGCGGTCAGGCCCACGGCGGCGACCATCGCGAGCATCGCCGGGATCCGCAGCACGAACGGCGAGTGCCCGAGCGCGTCCATCGTCCTGGCCAGCAACGGAAGCAGCGGCGGCTGGTCGACGTACCCCCAGGCCAGGTGCCGTCCGGCGGCCAGGAAGTAGAGCTCGTCGCCGAAGTAGCCGTACCGGTTCGCGGTCAGCAGCAGCGGGATAGCCGCCAGCGCGGCCACGACGGCCACCGCGCGCGTGGCGACGGGCGCGACCGGCCGGACCCGGGCCGGTGCGGGCGCGGTCGTCACTCCCATCGGAACAGCCCCTCCAGGCACTCGACGGTCGTGGTCTTGCCCGCGTCGTTCGGGCCCAGGATGCCGAAGATCTCCCCTCGCTCGACGTCGAACGACACGTCTTCGACCGCGACCTTCTCCCCGTACCGCTTGTGGAGGTGCTCGACCTCGATGACCGGCATGCCGCCGTCCCCCTCTCGATCCGTTTCCGACGGATCGAGAATCGCGCGCCGGACCGGTCCGGCGCGTCATCAGATCGGTCCGGATCCGGTCCACCGTTCGGAGGATGCGCCGGCCGCGCGCGAGGCTAGGGGTGCCGGCGCCAGGTCAGCGAGATGTCCCTCGTGGACAGCCAGGCGGCGAGGTCGTAGCCGTGCGCCGCCAGTCCTTCCACCGCTGCGTAGGTGGTCGTCAGCGCGTACTCGGCGTCCTCGGCGGAGAGCAGGCCCGCGGTGACGGCTGCCAGCAACTCGTCGGTGTCGATCACCCGCAGCGACAGCTTGTCCTTGAGCACCAGGTCGACGTACAGGTCGGTGGCGATCCAGCGCGGGCCGTCGCGGCGGACCCGGACGACGTCGAGGTAGAAGTCCTGGTCGCGTTCGTGGCCGGGGCTGAACCAGAAGTCGGTGACCCGCAGGCCGAGCCCGGGCAGCAGCCACGACTCGAGGTAGTGGAACTGGGCGCGGCCCGGGGTGGGGCGGGCGAGGTACAGGCCGAACGGTTCCTCGCGGAACTCTTCGACCGCGCGGACGATGCCCTTCGGGTCGATGTTCGCGCGCTCGGCGGTGTCGAAGATCTCGACCTTCGGCGGGTGCAGTGCGGCCATGCCGCCCATCCTGCCGGGCCCGCCGCGGAACCCTGTCACGAATCGCACACACCTGCCGTGCCTGCCACACGTTCGGGCTAAGGTGCGCCGACCTTTTACGGAAGCCGAGGGGAACTGGGGATGTTCGGGATCATCAGGCCGTGCCGGCACCGGCTGTCCGGCCGCCTGCACGCGGACTGGCTCGCCCACCTGTGCGGGCTCTGCCTCACGCTGCGCGACGAGCACGGCCAGCTGGCGCGCGTCGTCACCAACTACGACGGGCTGATCATCTCCGCGCTGGTCGAAGCGCAGACGCCGCGCGCGGACCGGCGGCGGGAGGCCGGCCCGTGCCCGCTGCGGGGCATGCGGGCGGCGTCGGTGGCGCGGGGCGAAGGCGCCCAGCTCGCCGCCGCGGTGTCGCTGGTGCTGGCCGCGGCGAAGGTCGGTGACCACGTCGAGGACCGCGACGGCGCCTTCGGCAGGCGCCCGGTGGCGGCGGCCGCGCGCCGGGTCGCGGCCCGGTGGGCCGAGCAGGGCAGCCGCACCGGCGGCCGGGTCGGGTTCGACACCGCGGTGCTCACCGAGGCCGTCGACCGGCAGGGCGAGCTGGAGCGGGCCGTCCGGCTCGGCGACTCCGCGCTGCTCGCGACCGAGCCCGCCGAGCTGGCCACGGCGGCGGCGTTCGCGAGGACGGCGGAGCTGGCCGGCCGGCCGGGGAACGCGGCTCCGCTGGCCGAGGCCGGCCGCCTGTTCGGGCGGGTGGCGCACCTGCTGGACGCGGTCGAGGACCACGCGGCGGACGCGGCCGCCGGAGCCTGGAACCCCTTGCTGGCGACCGGAACGGGGCCGGCGGAGGCAAGGCGGTTGTGCGACGACGCCGTGCTGGGTGTCGAGCTCGCCCTGCGGGAAGCCGAGTTCGCCGAGCCGGCGCTGGTGCACGCGTTGCTGGTGCACGAGCTGCGGCAGGCGGTGCGACGCGCGTTCGGGCACGGGCAGCAGCCGCCGCCGGGCTGGATCGGGCCGGGGCCGACCCCGCAGCAGCATCCGCACCAGGTGCCGCCGGGCTGGATCGGCCCGGGACCGGCCCCGCGGCAGCACCCGCACCAGCAGCCGGGCCGGCCCGGCGTGGGGCCGGGCTTCCCGCCGCCGGGGCCGGTTCCGCCGCGGGGTGCTCCCGGCCCGGGCGGGCCCGGCGGACCGAGTGGGCCTGGTGGACCGGGCGGGCCCAATGGCCCCAATGGCCCGGGTGGCCCGGGTGGCCCGGGTGGACCTGGTGGGCCCGGTGGCCCGGGTGATTCCGGCGGGCCGGAGCCGCTCGACGGCAAGGGCGGTGGCCTCTGGTACCCGAAGTTCGCCGTCCCGCCGAAGAAGCGCAACTTCTTCGTCGGCTGCGCCGTCGCGACCTACATGTGCTGCACGTGCCAGTTCTGCTGCCGCGATCCCTTTCCGGGGCCGTGGAGCGGGAAACCGGTGGGCACCTGCGGCTGGGACTGCGGCTGTGCCGGGTGTGAAGGGTGTTGCGAAATTTGCTCCTGTTGCGACTGCGGCTGTTGAGAGATGACCGCGAGGACCGAGCCGATGGCGCAACCGGCCCCGAGTGACCTCAATTACCCATGTCGCCCCGCTGAGCAGCCCGGCAGCGGAGCGACCACCTCCCGAACGCGACCACCGAGGCGGGTCGCTGACGAAGCCGGCGCCTGGCGGCGCGGCTTCGTCGGCGAGCGCCGATGAAAACTGTCGGTGGGTCGGCTTACTCTGGTCGACGTGGCTTTCGCAACCGAACACCCCGTGCTCGCCCAGTCCGACTTTCGGCCCGTCTCGGAGATTCCGCGGACCGGCGGCCGGTTCGAGGTGGTCAGTGACTACCAGCCCGCCGGTGACCAGCCGGCGGCGATCGACGAGCTCGAACGCCGGGTCCGGGCGGGCGAGAAGGACATCGTGCTCCTGGGCGCGACCGGGACCGGCAAGTCGGCGACGACGGCGTGGCTGATCGAGCGCGTCCAGCGGCCGACGTTGGTGATGGCGCCGAACAAGACCCTCGCCGCGCAGCTGGCGAACGAGCTGCGTGAGCTGTTCCCGAACAACGCCGTCGAGTACTTCGTCAGTTACTACGACTACTACCAGCCCGAGGCGTACATCGCGCAGACGGACACGTACATCGAGAAGGACTCGTCGATCAACGACGACGTGGAGCGGCTGCGGCACTCGGCGACGATGAACCTGCTGTCGCGGCGGGATGTCATCGTGGTCGCGAGTGTGTCGTGCATCTACGGCCTCGGCACGCCGCAGTCGTACCTGGACCGGTCGTCGAGCCTGAAGATCGGCATGCAGCTCGACCGAGACGTGTTCCTGCGGGCGCTGGTGGACGTGCAGTACACGCGGAACGACATCGCGTTCGCGCGCGGCACGTTCCGGGCGCGCGGCGACACGGTGGAGATCATCCCGGCGTACGAGGAGCTGGCGATCCGCGTCGAGTTCTTCGGCGACGAGGTCGAGAAGCTGTACTACCTGCATCCGCTGACCGGGGACATCGTCAAGGAGGTCGACGAGGTCCGGATCTTCCCGGCGACGCACTACGTCGCGGGTCCGGAGCGGATGGAAAAGGCGATCCAGGGCATCGAGAAGGAGCTGGAAGAGCGGCTCGCGGAGCTGGAGAAGCAGGGCAAGCTGCTGGAGGCGCAGCGGCTGCGGATGCGCACGGCCTACGACATCGAGATGATGCGGCAGGTCGGGTTCTGCTCGGGTATCGAGAACTACTCGCGGCACATCGACGGCCGTGGCGCGGGGACGGCGCCGGCGACGTTGATCGACTACTTCCCGGACGACTTCCTGCTGGTGATCGACGAGTCGCACCAGACGGTGCCGCAGATCGGCGGCATGTACGAGGGCGACATGTCGCGGAAGCGGAACCTGGTGGAGTACGGCTTCCGGCTGCCGAGCGCGGTCGACAACCGGCCGCTGACCTGGGAGGAGTTCACCGACCGGATCGGGCAGACGGTGTACCTGTCGGCGACGCCGGGGCCGTACGAGATGGGGCAGGCGGGCGGTGAGTTCGTCGAGCAGGTCATCCGGCCGACGGGCCTGGTCGATCCGAAAGTGGTCGTCAAGCCGACCGAGGGCCAGATCGACGATCTGGTGCACGAGATCCGGGAGCGGGCGGACAAGGACGAGCGGGTCCTGGTCACGACGCTGACGAAGAAGATGTCCGAGGACCTCACGGACTACCTGCTGGAGCTGGGGATCCGGGTGCGGTACCTGCACTCGGAGGTCGACACGCTGCGCCGGGTGGAGCTGCTGCGGCAGCTGCGGGCGGGTGACTTCGATGTGCTGGTCGGCATCAACCTGCTGCGGGAGGGCCTCGACCTGCCGGAGGTGTCGCTGGTGGCGATCCTCGACGCGGACAAGGAAGGCTTCCTCCGGAGCGGGACGTCGCTGATCCAGACGATCGGCCGCGCGGCGCGGAACGTGTCGGGCGAGGTCCACATGTACGCCGACAAGATCACCGATTCGATGCAGCACGCGATCGACGAGACGGACCGCCGCCGGGCGAAGCAGGTCGCCTACAACGAGGAGCGGGGAGTCGATCCGCAGCCGCTGCGGAAGAAGATCGCCGACATCCTCGACCGGGTGTACAGCGAAGCCGAAGACACCGAGCAGGTCTCGGTGGGCGGCTCGGGCCGGAACTCGTCGCGGGGCAAGAAGCCGGAGCAGGGCGACCGGGTGCGCAGCTCGGGGATGCTGGTCGACAAGAACGTCTCGGCGATGCCGCGGGCCCAGCTCGCGGACCTGATCCAGCAGATGACCGACCAGATGATGCAGGCGGCGCGCGACCTGCAGTTCGAGCTGGCGGCGCGGCTGCGCGACGAGATCTCGGACCTCAAGAAGGAGCTGAGGGGGATGGACGCCGCCGGCATCAAGTGACACCGATCACCCGATCGAGTATTACACCGTGCACGGTATGGTTACACCATGGCGATGAACATCAAGGACCCGGAGGCCGAGCGACTGGCCGCCGAGGTCGCCGAGTTGACGGGCGACACCAAGACCGGTGCCGTGCGCGAGGCGCTCCGGCTGCGCCGGAATCAGCTCATGAAACAGGAGAACGCCGAGCAGCGGTTGAAGCGGATGCGGCGAGTGCTGGAAGAGGAGATCTGGCCGTTGATCCCGCCGGATGAGCTCGGGAAACCGATCTCCAAGGAAGAGTGGGAAGACATTCTCGGATTCGGGCCGGGTGGCGTGTGATCATCGACAGCTCGGCCATAGTGGCAATCCTCCGACGGGAGCCGGATCACGAACTCCTCGAGGAACGTCTCGCGGAGGCGGACGAGACCAGGATCGGGGCACCGACCCTGGTCGAGGTCGGCGTCGTTCTCACGGCGAAGCTCGGCGGACGTGGCCGGTTGGTGCTCGCCAGGTTCCTGCAGGACAACGACATCACCACCGTCCCGTTCACCGAGGAGCACGCGAAGGTGGCGATTGACGCGTTCAGCCAGTACGGGAAAGGGCATCACCCGGCCAAGCTCAACATGGGTGACTGCTACAGCTACGCCACGGCCAAGGTCGCCCGGGAACCGTTGCTGTGCATCGGGAACGACTTCCCGCAGACCGACCTCGAACTGGTGAAGCTCGAGTCGTGACCGTCGACGCCCCGGCTCACCCCGGTGCGGGCGCGTTCTCGTCCGGTTGCAGCATGCCGAAGATGTTGCTTTCGGTGTCCTTGCAGTAGGCCAGCCACCCGACACCCGGCACCGGGCTCTTGGGGAACGCCAGCGTTCCGCCCGCCCGCGCGACTTCGTCGAGCGCCTGGTCGAGGTCGGCGACGTCGATCGTGTTGACGAAGCCGTGGACCGGCGCCGAATCCTCGGGTGGCGGGCCTTGCCGCGGGACGAGCCCGCCGTCGATCCCGTCGCCTTCGCCGGTCGTGATCACCCAGTAGGGGACCTCGCCCCAGCGTTCGAACTTCCAGCCGAACACCGTCGTGTAGAACGCCACCGCGCGCTCGGGGTCGCCCGCGTGGATCTCGAAGTGGACGGGACGAGGCATGCTCGCCTCCTCAGGCAGGGCCGTCTGGTGAGGCGAGACTACGCCTGCGGCCCCGGCAAGAGGAGGTCACAGCGGGGGACGCACCGAAAGCGTGAGGTCGGCGTCGAAGTCGGGGAACCCGGCGGGCGCGCTTCGTGCCGTCGACGCCGCGCCCGGCAGCCCGGCCCAGCGCCGGACCGTCGCGGTGGCCGCGGCGGCTTCGGCCGGGGACAGCTGCGCGATCTTCGACCCGTGGTTGCCGCCCTGGACGTAGTACCGGTAGGAGTCCCTGGTGCCGAAGCCGAGCTCGAACGGCTCGGCGCCCCACGGGTCGTTCGAGCCGTACACGAACAGCAGCCGGCTGCCGCGGGACTTCACCCAGAAGTCGATGTCCGGCATGGCCGGGTAGTCGAAGCGGGGCAGCCGGATCGAGTCCGGGACGAACGTCTTCGGCTGGTCGGCGCCGGGGTAGCGGAGCAGGTCGCGCAGGTAGCCGTCGTACGCCTCGGGCGAGCCCAGCTGGACGGCGGCCTGGTAGTAGTACGGAATGTAGGGTGCCAGGTCCTGGTCGGAGTACGTGTTGAGGCTCTCCACCTTCTCGTACCAGGCGTAGACGTCGGCCGCGGGCGCTCCCGGCGCGGGCACTGTCGCGCAGTCCGCCTGCTTCTGGTACTGCCAGAACGCGAAGTACGAGTCGATCACCGAGATTTCGAGGGACTTGTCGGCCGAGCCGACGATCGAGAACGTCAACCCGCGGTTCGCCGCGTCCACGGCGGCGATCGCGCCCAGCTCGTCCCGTCGCTTCAGCGCGTCACGCTGGATCGCCTTCAAGGCGGCGCGGCACGCCGGATCGTCGCCGACCCGGGACAGGAACCGGTTGTAGACGTCGACCGGGTCGATGACGTCGTTGGGCGCGACGTACGGGATCGTCGCGTCGACGTCTTCGGGGAAGAAGCGCCGGAAGTACGTCGCGGTCATGCCGCCCTTGCTGCCGCCCGTGGCCAGCCACTTGCCCGGGTAGATCGCCTTGAACGCCCGCACCGCGCGATGCTCGTCCGCGGCGGCCTGCCAGATCGTCAGCTGCTGCGCCCAGTTCTCCGGCTCCGGCCGCGAAGGCGTGAAGTAGCGGTACTCCATCGACAGCTGGTTGCCGTCGACGATTTGCGTCGGCTCCGACCGGTTCGGCGCGCCGCTGACGTTGTAACCGCTGGTGTAGGCCACCGTCGGAGCGGCGAAGTCGCGGTGCAGCAGGGTGAACCGCTGCTGGAACGTGCCCGCGCCGGGGTGCCGGTGGTCGGCGGGCTGCGTCAAGGTCAGTTTGAAGAACCGGAACCCGGCCGGCGCCGGGTCCTCCGACACGATCGTCAGCCCGGGGATCCGCTGCAGGGCGGCCTTGATGTCCGGCGCCGCCGTGGCCGCCGGGGCGAGGCCCGCCATCGCGAGCAGGACCGCGCCGGCGGTGAACAGTCTGCGCATCGAGCACCCTCCCCGCTCCGGAAACCCTCCGTGGGACCCTCACAGAACCGGCCGTTGGCGGCAATCGGCTGTCCGGGCGCAGAATCGGTCAGGATCCGACTTTCGGTGGGTGGCGCGGCGCCCGGGCCCGCGTCCTGAGGGGTGCGCAACCGCGGGCATTGTGCGAGTTGTCCGCGTGATCAGCCCCACGTTACGGTCCGGATCCGTAAGGCACCGGTATCGAGCGAGGGGTCCGCCATGAAGGTTTCCGATTGCCCGACGACCCAGGTCGAGGTCCACATCGCCGCCCGGCCGGCCGAGGTCTGGTCCTGGCTGCTGGACGTCGACCTGCCGGCCCGGTTCTCCACCGAGTTCCAGGGCGGCGGCTGGGTCGACGGCACCGAGCCCGGGCTCGGCGCGCAGTTCCGCGGCCGCAACTCCCACCCCATCGCCGGGGAGTGGGAGACGGTCTCGACCGTGACCGGCTACGAGCCCGAGCGGCTGTTCGCGTGGGCCGTGATGGACGTGACGAACCCGGCCGCGTCGTGGCGCTTCGAGCTCGTCCCGGACGGCGACGGCACGCTCCTGCGCCAGTGGGCCCAGATCGGCCCCGGCCCGTCCAACCTCACCACGATCATCGGTTCGATGCCCGAGCACGAAGCAGAAATCGTCGCGATGCGGCTCGGGGAGCTGCAGGCCAACATGCAGAAGACCGTCGAGGGCATCAAGGCACTGGCCGAGAGCGGCGTGCACGCCGCCTAGCCGCGGCCGCCGATCTTGCTGTCCACATAGGACTTGACGGCGGCGAGCGCCTCGGCGGACCGCCACATCCGCTCCACCCCCGGGTCGTCGGAGTGGCGGTACTCGGCGACGCGTTCGTGGAAGGGCTGCCGGATCTGGGCCTTCGTGTGGGCGAACGGCTCGGCGGGCAGCCCGCCGAGCCGGGTGGCGACGGCCAGCGCCCGTTTGAGCACGTCCTCCGGCGGGGCCAGCTCGTCGACCAGCCCGGCGGCCCGCGCTTCGTCGCCGCCGAGGGTCTCGCCGGTGTAGGTGAGCCGCGGCAACGGCGCGGTGCCGTACGCGCAGCGGAGGATCTCCAGCGCGGCCAGCGGGAACGGCAGCCCGACCAGCAGCTCGGTCACCCCGATCCGGCCGGGCCCGGTGGTGAGCACGCGGTGGTCGCACGCCGCGGCGAGCACCGCGCCCCCGGCGATGGCGTGCCCGTTCAGCGCCGCGACCACCGGCCGCGGGCAGCCGAACACCGCGAGCAGCGCGTCGGACAGCAGCGGCAGGAACTCGGACACGTACGACGCGCCGCCCTCGTGGATCCGCTTGAGGTCGACGCCCGCGGAAAAGATGCCGCCGGTGCCGGTGAGCACCACGGCGCGGGCCTCGCCGGTCTCCTCCAGCCGGAAGGCCAGTTCGCGGCACGAGTCCGTGTCGAGCGTGTTGCCCTTGCCGTGGTCGATCCGGAGCACGGCGACGTCGTGGTGGCTCTCGAGGATGATCGGCACGGCCCGACCGTACCGCGGCGCGGCGGGCCCGGTCAGGTCCTGACGCTCAACCGGACGACGCCGAAGTGCTCCCGCCGCGCCAGCGCGACGATCTCCTCCAGCGTCGGCAGCCGGCCGAGGGGGAACTTCAGGCCGATCATGCGGGCGGCGCGGCGCATGCCGAGCTCGGTCATGCGGTCCAGATAGGTCCGCGCGACCGCGGTCTCGTCCTCGACGAGCACCCCACGCATCGGCGTCGTCCGGCCGGCGAACGTCACGTCGACGTCCGCGCCGCCGCGGAAGTTGAGCCGCCAGCCCGCGGGTGTCAGCGCAAACAGGCCTTCGGCATCGCGGTGCGCGGTGACCGGCACGCGGTAGCGCAGTCCGGTCCGGCGGCCGGCGAAGGCGAGCAGCATGAACTCGCCGACGCCGCGGCCGAGCGGGCTGGGCAGCACCGCGCGCAGTACAACGTTGAGCGTCTTCACCAGCGGCGCGGGCGGCTGGTGCCATTCCACCACGGTGGTCATTTCCGCAGCGTACGCCGCCCGCGGGCGTCAGCTGGTGATGTCTTTTTGAGCGAACCGACGCCCGGCGTAGAGGAAGAACACCGTCCCGTAGATCACCGCCGAGAGCATGCCACTGGCCAGGTTCGTCCAGTCGACGTCGGTGGAGATCAGGTCCATCCAGGCGAACGCGTAGTGCGTGGGCAGGTAGTTGCGCAGGCCCTCCAGCGCCGTGATCTGGTCGAGGATCTGGGACAGGATGGCCACCAGCACCGCGCCGCCGACCGCGCCGAGCGGGGCGTCGGTCGACACGCTCAGCGCCATCGCCAGCCCGGCCACCCAGGCCAGCTGCAGGATGATGTACACAGTGGACAGTGCGATCGCGAGCAGGCTGTCGCCGAAGGCCACCGCGTCGCCGGTCGGGCTGATCGCGTCGCCCGCGCCGTACCAGAGCACCCCGACCCCGAGCGAGACCAGCGGCAGCAGCACCAGCGCCGCCGCCGACAGCAGCCCGGACACGATCGCCTTCTGCCGCAGTACCCGCTGCCGCGGCACCGGGACGGCCAGCAGGTACTTCAGGCTCGACCAGGACGCCTCGCTCGCGATCGTGTCGCCGAAGAACAGCGCGACGATCATCGGCAGCAGGAACGTCCCGGACACGAACAGCGCCAGCACCACGAAGTTCGGCGCCGAAGCGGTGGCCAGGTCGACGAACCCGCCGCTGCGCCGGTTCGGGTTCGACTGCCCCGCCTCGAACGCGATCACCAGGATGAACGGCAGCAGCGCGACCAACCCGAGCAGGAACTGCGTGCGCCGCCGTTTGAGCTGGCGCCGCAGCTCGACGCCGAGCCGGAGCGTGCGCCGCGCGGAGTAACCCGCGACGGCGCCGTCCGGCCCGACCCCGGCGTGCTCGTGCGACGCGACGTCGCTCAGTTCGTCGAGCGCGTGCGGGTCGGTGTGCACGCCCGAGTCAGGAGAGGGGCTCACGACTGATCTCCCACCAGTTGCAGGAACGCGTCTTCCAGCCGGCGCCGGGGGCCGGCCTGCTCCACCGCGACGCCGGCGCGGACCAGCGCCGCGACCGCCTCGGCGCGCGGCAGCCCGTCGAGGTTCGCGTGCACGAGGTCGCCGTCGACGTCGACCGAGGTGACCCCGACGACCGCCTTCAGCGCCGCGGCGGCCGCGGCCGGGTCGCCGACCCGGAACGTCGCCTCGCCGCCGGCCGCGGCCAGCTCGCCGACCTCGCCCGAGGCGACCAGGGAACCGCGGTGCATGACCACGACGTGCGTGCAGGTCTGCTCGACCTCCGCCAGCAGGTGGCTGGACACCACCACGGTGCGGCCGGTCGCGGCGTACCGCTTCAGCACCTCGCGCATCTGGTGGATCTGGGGCGGGTCGAGCCCGTTGGTCGGTTCGTCGAGCACCATGAGCTCCGGCAGCCCGAGCATCGCCTGCGCGATCGCCAGCCGCTGCCGCATGCCCTGGCTGTAGGTCCGCACGCGGCGGTCGACCGCCGTGCCGAGCCCGGCGATCTCCAGCGCCTCCGCGAAGTGCGCCTTGTCCGCCGGCCGTCCGGTGGCCGCCCAGTACAGCTCGAGGTTCGCCCGCCCGGACAGGTGCGGCAGGAAGCCGGAACCCTCCACGAACGAGCCGATCCGTGAGAGCACCGGAGCACCCGCGGTGATCTTGTGCCCGAAGACCCGGATGTGGCCCTTCGTCGGCGTGATCAGGCCCATCAGCATCCGCAGCGTCGTCGTCTTGCCCGCGCCGTTCGGTCCGAGCAGGCCGAGCACCTGACCCGGCTCGACGCGGAAGGACAGGTCCTTCACCGCGACGAACCCGCCCGGGTACTCCTTGCGCAGCCCTTCGATGACCAGCGGGGTGGTGGCGAGGTCCGGATCGGCGTCGGTGGCCCGGCGGCGGCGCAGCGCCGCGAAGAGCACCGCGGCGACGCCGATCAGCAGGGTCACGCCGATGCCTGCCAGTTGCCCGGCCGGGACCGGGGAGCCGACGGAGGCGCCGGGCACGACCGGCACCGACAGCGCGGTGCCGCCGGCGAGCGCGATCCGGAACACCGCGGGCGCGGCCGGCGCGGCGAACGCCTGGTCGGTGGTGCCGACGACCAGCCGCAGCGAGTGCCCGCCCTCGATCGGCCGGACGATGCCGGGCAGTGTCACGGTGACCTCGACCGGGGTGCCGTCGGCGGGCAGCCCGCTCACCCGGAACGGCGCGATCGCGTTGGCCGGCAGCACCCGGGAGCCGTCCTGCCCGACGTCGTAGAGCTTCGCGAACAGCACCGCGTCCGGTTGCGGGTGCGCCGGGTCCGCGGCGACCTGCAGCCGCACGGTGGACGAGCCGCTGACGATGATCTGCGCGTCGACCGGGGCCGTGGTGAACTGCGCGGCCTGGCCGGGCGGGTCGCTGCTGAACAGCGCGCCCAGCCGCGTGGTGCTGCTCGCGACGCCGTTGAGCCCGGGGATCCCGCTCACCGCCGCCGGGTTCGCCCCGGCCGGCCGCACCACCGGCTGCGCGGGACCGGTCAGCGGCAGCGGCCGCCGTTCGGTGGCGGGGCCGGCCAGCCCGGGGTAGGCCGCGGCGGTGACCGTGCGGACCGACGGGGTTCCGTTGGCCCGCAACGTGCCCTGGACGTCGTAGCTGAAGCCGGTGCCCGGGTCGCCGCCGGTCACGGCGGTCAGGAGGAAGTCCGCGATCTTGGCGCGCAGCTGCGGTCCCGGCTTCCCGCCGTCGTGGCCGCCCGTGTACCAGATCGTCCGGACCTTGCCGCCCGCCGCGGTGATCTGCCGGGCGGTCGCGTCGGACTGGTCGAGGCCGAAGAGGGTGTCGCTCTCGCCCTGCACCAGCAGCGTGGGCACGGTGATCTTGCCCGTCACCGAAGCGGGGGACACCCGCCGCAGCAGGTCCACGCTCGCCTGGCTCGCCTGTCCGCTGGTGCCGAGTTCGGTGTAGGCCCGGCAGACCGCGGCGGTGAACCGGCCGCACGGGTCGGCGGACCCGCTCCGCGGCCCACCCCCGCCCGGCGGCACGGCGGGGACGGCGGCCGCCGCGGCCGCGGTCCCGGCGGCGCCGGTCGATCCCGTGTCGGTCTCCTGGCCGGCTTCCGGCGCTTCGGCCGACGGCGAGCCGCTCGCCGCGGCGCCGGAACCGGCCGAAAAGAAGATGCCGGCCCAGCTCTTCTTGAACACGCCGTCGGTCGCGAACGCGCCGGCGGCCGGGGTGCCCGAAGCCGCGAGCGCGGGGCCGGCCGCGTTCGGCACCAGGCCCTGCGCGAGGTCGTTGTAGGTGATCACCGGGGCGATCGCGTCGACGCGCTTGTCCGTACCGGCCAGCAGCAACGAGAGGGCGCCGCCGTAGGAGGCGCCCGTGACCGCGACCTTCGGGTCGCCGGTGGCGTCGGTGGTCACCTGGCGCCGCGCGACGAGCCGGTCGATCAGACGGCTCGCGTCGGCGACCTCGCCGTCCGGGTCGTTCAGCCCGATCTTGCCGGTGCTCTTGCCGAACCCGCGCGCGGACCACGTCATCACGACGAAGCCCTTCCTGGCGAGTTCGCGCGCGTCGTCGGCGACGCTGTTCTTGTCCCCGCCGAAGCCGTGCGCCAGCAGCACCGCGGGCGCGGGCACGGTCGCGGGGAGGTAGGTCGTCGTGTCGATCTTGACCTGCTCGGCCGAGCCGGGAGCGGCGGGCATGTCGAGCAACGCGTCTTGCGTGGGCACCGCGGGCGGGGCCGTGTCGCGCGTCGCCCAGAGGACGGTCGCGGCGGCGAGCACCACCACGACGGCGCCGAGCGCCGTGAAGCGGGCGCGGCGGGTGCGCGGAAGCGGGAGTCGGGGCACGAGGTGACCGTAGGTGAAGTTTCCTGAGAGTGGCCTTCCCGGCTCACATCGATCACACGCGCGAGGACCGCCTGGTGGACCGAAGTGACCGAAATTACAGGACCAACCCGGTGACGTGCGCAATCCCGGCTGGCGTTCCGGCGGGGGTAACCGGCAGACTGGAACCGCTGTGAGGGGAGTATTCCTTCGCGGCGGTGTCGTCAGCACGGTGGCCCTGCGCCCCCGGCACCGTCGGCCGGTGTTCTTCATCGGCGGAAGAGACCTCCGGTTAGTTGCTGCTGCGCACTATCCGGAGGTTCTGGTTTCATGACTGTCCCCCTGTGGCTGTGGATCGCCACGATCGGTGGCCTGCTCGCGCTCATCGCGCTTGACCTGGTCATCGTCGATCGCAAGCCGCACGAAGTGACCACGGGGGAAGCCGCTCGCTGGGTGATCTTCTACGTCTCGTGCGCGGTGCTGTTCGGCATCGGCGTGTGGATCTTCGCCGGGCACGACCCAGGTGTCGAGTTCTTCACCGGCTACATCACCGAGTACTCACTGAGCGTCGACAACCTGTTCATCTTCATGATCATCATGGGGTCGTTCAAGGTGCCCGCGATCCACCAGCACCGCGTGCTGCTGGTCGGCATCCTGCTCGCGCTCGCCATGCGGAGCGTCTTCATCGCCATCGGCGCCGCGCTGATCGCGCAGTTCGTCTGGGTGTTCTTCCTCTTCGGCGCGATCCTCGTCTGGACCGCGATCAGCATGCTGCGCAGCAAGGGCGACGACGAGGAGTACCACGAGAACGCCGTCACCCGGCAGGTCCGCAAGTTCGCTCCGGTGACCGACGACTACCACGGCCACAAGTACACGGTGAAGATCGACGGCAAGCGGATGGTCACCCCGATGCTGCTGGTGATCGTGGCCATCGGCTCGGCGGACCTGCTGTTCGCGGTCGACTCGATCCCGGCGATCTTCGGCATCACGCAGGAGGCGTTCCTCGTCTTCACCGCCAACGCGTTCGCGCTGATGGGGCTGCGGCAGCTGTACTTCCTGCTCGGCGGGCTGGTGACGAAGCTGGTCTACCTGACCTACGGCCTCGCCGTGATCCTCGCCTTCATCGGCGCGAAGCTGTTCCTGCACGCGCTGCACGAATACCACGTCGTGCCCGACTGGCTGGACATCAACAACTGGATCTCCCTTGGGGTGATCATCGTCGTGCTGTCCGCGACCACGGTGGCCAGCCTGGCCAAGGTCCGGCGGGACGAGCGGAAGCGGGTCGCCGCGTAACTCGTTCGCATCGCTAAGGAATTCGGGTACGGTCGGGATCGTGCGTCCTGCCGACATCGAAGACCTCGTCGTCCCCGGCCGGCCCGCCCTGCGCGGGAACCTGCTGCTGACCGCGCTGAACAAGCCCGACCTGAAGACGAACGCCGCGCACAGCGCGCTCCGGCGCGTGTCGCTCGACGGTGGCGAGGCCGCGTGGACGCACGGTCCCCGCGACTCGGCGCCGTCGATCTCGCCGGACGGGCGGTGGGTGGCGTTCCTCCGCGCGGGGGAGGGCAAGGGCGCGGACGGCAGCCCGCAGCTGCACGTGATGCCCTCAGGTGGCGGTGACGCGTCGAAGGCGCTGACGTCGCTGCACCTCGGAGCCGGGGAACCGGTGTGGGCGCCGGATTCGCGGCGGATCGCCTTCACCGCCCGCGTGCCGGAAGCCGGCCGCTACGGGACTCCGGACGCCGACGGCGAGACCCCGGAGCCGGCCGCCGAGGCCCCGCGCCGGATCACGCGCATGGACTACCGGATGGACGACGTCGGGTTCGTGCGTGACCGGGCGCAGCGGCTGTTCGTCGTCGACGCCGTGGCGGCGCTCGAGCGCGACGAGCCCCTGGAACCCGAGCCGCTGACCGGCGACGGGTTCGACGCGGCCCACCCGGCGTGGACGCCGGACGGCGCCCGCGTGGTCTTCACCGCGCCGCCGGACTGGGGCGCTGCCGAGAGCGAGTCGCGGGACATCTGCGCGATCTCCGCCGACGGCGGCGAACCCGAGGTCGTCGTGCGCTGTCCCGGCTACTCGGAGCGGCCCGCGTTCGGCGCCGACGGCACGTTGTTCTACTTCGGGCAGGACTTCGGGGAGCACCGCGAAGCCGCGTCGACCGGCCTTTACCGGGCGACGCCCGAGTTCGGCGCCGATCCGGTGAAGGCCCACCGGCTCACCGACATCGAGACGGTGGACTGCGAGGCCGCGGCGGGCCCGCCGGCGCCGCGCGATCGCGACGTGCTCGTGGCCGTCCGCAACCGCGGCGCGGTCGAGCTGCGCGCGGTCGCCGTCGACGCCACGGACGCGCCGCTGACCGACCTGCCGGTGGTCTACGCGGACCGCGCGGTGGTCCGGTCGTTCACGCTCGACGGCTCGGTGCTGGCGGCGGTGATCGCTTCGCCCGAGTCCGCCGGCGACGTCGTGCTGCTCGGCGACGGCGCCCCCCGTGCGCTGACGGATTACTCGAAGCCGTTGCGGGACAAGGGCCTCCGGCCGGTGATCGAGCTGGAGACCACGACGCCGGACGGCTACCCGGTGCACGGCTGGCTGGTGATCCCGGCGGGTGAAGGCCCGCACCCGGTGCTGCGCGTGGTGCACGGCGGGCCGTTCGCCCAGCAGGACTGGGCGGTGTTCGACGAGGCGCAGGTGTACGCGTCCGCGGGCTACGCGGTGGTGATCGGCAACCCGCGCGGTTCGGCGGGCTACGGCCAGCGGCACGGCCACGCGATCACGTACGGCTACGGCACGGTCGACGTCGACGACGTCCTCGCCCTGCTGGACGCGGCGCTGGAACGCCCGGACCTGGACGCCTCGCGCGTCGGCGTCATGGGCGGTTCCTACGGCGGGTTCATGACGAGCTGGCTGGCGGCCCACCACGGCGAGCGGTTCCGCGCGGCGTGGAGCGAGCGCGCGGTCAACGCGTGGGACTCGATGGTCGGCAGCTCCGACATCGGCTACTCGTTCGTCGACGCGTACATCGGCTCCGATCCCGAGGTGCAGCGCGATCGGAGCCCGCTTTCGTACGCTTCGCAGATCCGGATCCCGTTCGCCGTGGTGCATTCGGAGCAGGACTGGCGCTGCCCGCTGGAGCAGGCGCAGCGGATGTTCGTGGCCCTGCGCCGCGCGGGTGCGGACGCGGAGTTCCTGCTGTTCCCCGGCGAAGGCCACGAGCTGACCCGCTCCGGCCGTCCGCGCCACCGCGTCCAGCGTTTCGAAGCGGTCCTCGACTGGTGGGCGCGGCACCTGTGACGGCGCCGCGGGGTACGCGTGGCTGAGCCTCGCGGCCTGGTCTGCGTCGACGTCGATGGCACGCTCGTGCCCGGGACGAGCTCGTGCGCCTGGGTGGCCGCGGCGTTGGGGCACGAGGCCGAACTCGTCGCGGCCGAGGCGGCCTACGTGGCGGGCCGGATGACCAACCAGGAGGCGTCGGTGATCGACGCCCGCGGCTGGGCCGGGCACACCGAAGCGGAGATCCGGGCCCGGCTGGAGACACTGCCGCTGGTCGACGGGATCGCCGAGACGGTGGCGTGGTGCCACGGGCACGGCCTCCGCCCGATCCTCACCACGCTCGCGTGGACACCGGTCGGCCGGATGCTCGCCGGGCGGTTCGGGTTCGCCGCGTTCTGCGGACCGGTGCCGGAGGCCGACGACGGGCGCTACACCGGCCGGGTCGCCGAGCACCTGGACGAGTACGGCAAGCGCGACTTCGCCCTCGCCCAGGCGCGCCGGCACGGGATCGCCCCGGCGCGCTGTGTCGCCGTCGGGGACAGCCGGTCGGACCTGCCGCTCTTCGCCGCCGTCGGGACGAGCATCGGCTTCAACGCGACCCCGGCGGCCCGCGCCGTCGCGACCCACCGCGTCGACGGCGGTGATCTGCGGGCGGTCATCCCGGTGCTGGAAGCTCAGTTCAGCAGCGTGTAGTTCAGCTCTTCGCAGACCCGGCCCAGCGGGACGTCCAGACCCGGGTGGTCCAGCGGCAGCAGGACGTCCGGCGCGATCGGCAGCGCCGCGCCCGCCGGGGGATCCCACAGGCACATCGCCGGGTCGCCGGAGTCCATCGACGAGCGGTACCAGAGACCGTCGAGGTCGCTGAACGCGCCACGGATCGCGCGGGCCCACGCCTGCGTGAGCTTCTTCGGCCCGCTCGAGATCTCCTGTGAGGCGCCGACCCGGGTCGGCCACAGGCCGGTCAGGTCGAGCAGGCGCAGCGCGCGCGTCGGGCGGACGACGACCAGCCGGGGGCCGCGCGTGCGGCGGTCGACCGTCGAGCTCGTCTGGAACACCTCGGCGACCGAGGTGCGCACCGTGAGGCCGAAGTAGAGCACCCCGTTCGCGGGGTCGGTGACCGGTGCGCCGCCGCGGGCGGGCGGCTGCTGGTCGAACCGGCCGTGCGGGAGGGGACCGGTGTAGCGGAACGAGTTCCACTGCTGGGGGTGGTTGCCGTGCGCGGTGAAGATCCGCACCAGCCTGGTCGCGGGCTGGACCGTCACCACGTCGTGCGCGCGGTTCAGCTGCCGGACCAGGACGGATCGGGCGGGCGGCAGCGGGAGCCGGGCCATGCGTCGGGGGTCGTCCGTCCTTGTCGGTGATCTTGCTCGGGGAGGTCCAGCCTAGAACGGCGAGCCGAGCGTGGCGATGAGGCGGGCGACGTGGTCCGGGTCACCACCGGAGAGGAGCCACTGGCGAGGCGTCGCCGGGTGCTCGTTGATCACCAGGTCCGGCTGCGGGGTGCTCATGAACGCGGCGACGACGAGCGCGGGCTGGTCCGCGGGCAGCGCCTTGAGCACGGCTTCCAGTCCGGGCAGCACGCCCGAGCCGGCGAACTGCCACGCCGGGAGCCGCCAGCCGCCGTCCTTCCAGCCGGTCAGCCTGCCCTCCTTGAGGCGGTGCCGGATCCGGCTGTCGTCGACGCCGAGGGTTTTCGCCGCCTCGTTGACGCTGAGCGCGCCTTCGGCGAGCACCGCGTGGGCGGCCACGGTGCGGGCCCGGAAATCGGGTTCGTCCTCGCGGCGCGGTGACAGGTCCAGGCCTACGTCGGCGAGCGCGGCGCGCTGGTCGGCGGAGAAGTAGTGCGAGGGATCCGGATTCGGCGGGGACAGCCTGCGCGCCGCGTCTTCCACGAGCGTGAGGAACTCGTTCGCGTCGACTTTCAGGCCCGCCTTGGCGAGGATGTTCTCCAGCGCTACAGACATGTGGCTCAGGTTAACCCGAAACAGCGCGCATGTGCGGGTTCGTGCGGTTTCTTGCCCTGTCTGAGGGTGAAATCACCAGAGGCCGACACTTAGCGCACATAAGTCAACACATTGAGTAGTCAACTTCCGATCAGTGTGCCCGCATGGGGCGAAGTTGTCCATACCCGTGACGGGCTTGACACTCCCGGCGGGCGGCCTTACGTTCCGGGGTGAGTAAACGATTTCCGCTCCGTGCTCACAGGATCCGGCGTGTCGGCGCCGGCCATGGGGGACACAGGGGGTGGGGCGTGCCTGGGGGGCCTGGCACGAGCCGGCCCCCCAGGCACGTCGTTCCGGGCGGACGTCCATGGTGAAACTTTCACGTGCTGCCGGCAGGCGGCGCAGTGCTCTGAAGGTCACTTTCCGAGCCGGTCAGCGGCGCGAGCTCTTCCGCTCGATCAGCCGGGCTTCGAGCGTCGTGGTGGTCGCGTCGCGGGTGCTGTCGGTGATGCGGGCCAGCAGGAGCTGCGCCGCCACCCGCCCGACTTCGTACGCCGGCTGCGCGACCACCGTGAGCGGCGGGTCGATCAACGTCGTCCACGGCGCGTCGTCGAACGAGACGATGCCGACGTCGCGTCCGGAGCGCAGGCCGCGCGCCGCCAGTGCCTCCAGCACCCCGATCGCCATCGTGCTGTTCGCGACCAGCAGCGCGTCCGGCGGCGACGGCTCGTCGAGCAGTTCCAGCGCGGCCAGCCGGGCACCTTCGGCGCGGTACTCCGCCCGCCGGAAGACGGCGTCCGCTTCGCCGACGACGTCGGTGTACCCGGCCAGGCGGTCGTCGGCGGTGCGGACCCCGGCGGGCCCGGTCAGGCAGCCGACGCGCCGGTAGCCGCCCGCCAGCAGGTGCCGCGTGGCCTCGGCGGCCGCGTGCCGCGTGTCGACCAGCACCTGGTCGCCTGCCTCGGCCGGCAGTGGCCGGTCGACCGCCACCAGCGGCGTGCCCTGGCGGCGCAGGCCCTCGACGTTCGTCGACCGGCCGGTGGGGGACAGCACCACCCCCGCGACCCGTTCCTGCAGCGCGACCTCGATGTAGCGCCGCTCCTTCTCCTCGTTTTCGTCGGAGTTGCAGAGCACCACCGAGTACCCGGACCGCTGCGCGAGGTCCTCGACGCCGCGCGCGATGGCGGTGAAGAACGGGTTCTCGACGTCGGAGATGATCAGCGCGAGCACGGCCGTCTCCTGCCGGCGCAGGTTCCGGGCCAATCCGTTCGGGTGATAGCCGAGCTCGGCGGCGGCCGCCTGGACCCGCGCGGCGAGCGTCGGGTCCACTGTGGACTTACCGTTGAGCGCGCGCGACACGGTCGCCGTGGAGACGCCGGCCCTCGCCGCGACGTCGCTGATGGTGGCCACACGCCCTCCCTGATCACTCGTCGAGGGGAGAATAGCGCTCTTGGTAGTCGTTTACCGTCCGCTTACCTTTTCGGCGGAGGGGCCACTTCCGGTTGTCCGCGCGGGTTACGCCGAACGGAGCCGGTCACGGTCCTTGTGTCCACAGTGGAGGGTTGGGTGAAGTAGGTGCGGGGGGTGAGGCCGGTCAGGGCCCGGCACTCCCGGCTCAGGTGGGCCTGGTCGGCATACCCCGCGGCGGCGGCCAGCGCGGCCAGCCCGGGCGCGCGTGGGGCGAGGGCGACGGCGCGCTGGAAGCGGGCTACGCGCAGGTAGGTGGCCGGCCCGTAGCCGACGGCCTGGACGAACCGCCGCCGCAGCCGCCGCTCGCTGGTCTCCATCGGTGGTGCCGCTTCCGCGACCCGCGCCGCCCCCGCGTCCAGGCGCGCGATCAACGCCGTCACCGCCGGATCCGGTGGCGGCACCTCCGCCAGCCGGGACGCGACCGCCCGCGCCAGGGAAATCTCCCCCGCCAGCAGCCGCTCCGCCAAGAGCTCCCCGGCACGGCCCCACAGCTCACCCAGCGGGACCCGGCGATCGCGCAGTTCGTCGGCCGGCACGCCGAGCACCGCCGGCGCCCGGCCGGGCGCGAACCGCACGCCGCGCAGGACCGCGCCCGGGTGGGTCACCGATGACCACGGCGCGGTGTCCGGCCCCGCGACGAACACCGCGCCGTCCCCGGCGACCAGGTCCAGGCAGCCGTCGGGCACGATCCGCCTCGGCCCCGCCGAAGCCGACCGCCACACGCAGCGGGCCACGCCCCGCAGCGGCCCGGGGGCCACCGCCTCTTCGTACACACCCGGATCATGCACCCGAGGTCCGACAAAACCGGCGGATGCCCGACCGGCCAGGGCACCCGTCCGGGTGAAAGTCGGGCTTCTCGCGACGAGCGGCTAACGCGCAGTGAGGTCACGGCGAGATGTAGACGACGCACTCGACCGGAGTGCGCGCGACGAGAGAAGACCTCTCCATGGGTGTTCCCACCGCGACCCGGCCCGCCCCGAAGGACCAGCGCGACGGCGCCGTCCGGACCCGGCCGGCCGGCAGCGCCGTCGTCGTCCTGGGTTTGCTCGCCGCGGCTTTCGCGGTGACGTCGTTCGTGGTGCCCAAGTCCGCGCGCGGCCCGGCCAAGGAGGAGCCGGTGGCCGCGCCGGTCGCCCCGGCCGCGGTCCGCACGGTGCGCCACACCGTCGTCTACGAGCTGCTCGGCGCGCACGGTGCCGGCAACGTCACCTACGCCGGCGCGGGCTCGGCACTGACCCAGCGCGCCGAGGTGACGACGCCGTGGTCGACCACGTTCACCCAGGCCGGCCCGGCCGGCCGCTCCGCGTTCGCCAGCATCGCCGCCCGGAACCCCGGCCCCGGCGAGCTGCGCTGCCGGATCATCGTCGACGGGGTGGTCGTCGCCGAGAAGACCGCCAAAGAGCCCGGCCGCCTCTTCAGCTGCGCCGTCTGAGCCCTCGGGCAAGATCGGCGGTGTGAACGACGCCGCGATCACCTTCGGGCCCGCCTTGGTGGCGGTGCTGGTCCTGCTCACCGTCGCCGGCGCCGCCGTCGTCCAGGCCGGCGGGCTCGGTCACGGGCGGGCGGTGCTGATCGCCGCCGTCCGGGCGGTCGCGCAGCTGGCCGTCGTGTCGCTCGTGATCACCGCCGTCCTGCGCTCGAACCCGCTCACCGGCCTGTTCGTGCTGCTGATGTTCGGCATCGCCGCGGTGACGTCGGCGCGCCGCGCCGGCAGCTGGGCGAACCTGCCGTGGACCGCGCTGGCGATCGCGGCCGGGGTGGTGCCGGTGCTGGCGCTGGTTCTCGGCGCCCGGGTGGTCCCGGCGCGGCCCATCGCGGTCGTGCCGATCGCGGGCATCGTGATCGGCGGCGCGATGACCGCGACTTCCCAAGCCGCGCGACGCGCGCTCGACGAGCTGAAATCCCGGCACGGCGAGTACGAAGCCGCGCTGGCGCTGGGGTTCCTGCCGCGTCCGGCCGCGCTGGAGATCTGCCGCCCGTCGGCCGGGCACGCGCTGATCCCAGCGCTCGACCAGACTCGCACGGTCGGCCTGGTGACGCTCCCGGGCGCCTACGTCGGCGTGCTGCTGGGCGGTGCGGGCCCGGTCCAGGCGGGCGTGACGCAGGTACTGGTGCTGATCGGGCTGCTCGCCGCGGAAGCCGTGTCGATCGTGGTGACCGTGCAGTTCGTCGCGGCGGGGAAGCTCAGCCGAGCGGAGTAGCCAGGTGCGCGGTGTCGTTGAAGCGCCGCACGATCCAGGTGTCGCCGTGCAGCACCAGGTGCGAGATGGAGCCGTTGTCGGCACCGAGGAACGCGAACCGCTCGACCGCGCGGGAGGCCTGCGCGAACACCTCCCCGATCACGCCGCCGTGGGTGAACACCGCGACGCGCTGGTCGGGGTGCGCGGCGGCGATCCGCGTCAGCGCGCCGCGCAGCCGGGCCCCGAACCGCTCGTCGGACTCCGCGCCCGGGATGACGTCCCAGCGCTGCTCGGCCCACAGCCGGTCGACGATGGGGTGCCCGTCGGTGGTGTGCTTCCGGAACAGCCCGTTCTCCCACTCGCCGAGGTGGATCTCGCGCAGGTCCGGCTCGACGACCGGGGTCAGCCCCAGCTTCTCCGCCAGCGGCGCGGCGGTCTGGACCGTGCGGCGCAGGGTCGTCACGTAGATCGCGTCGATCCGCTCGCCGGCGAGCCGGACGCCGACGCGCTGGGCGTGGTCGCGGCCCTCCGGCGCGAGGTCCGGGTCGGCCTGGCCGTCGACCAGGTCGAACGGCTGGCTGGCCCGAGCGGGCGCGGATTCGCCGTGCCGGACCAGGAAGATCTCGGTCGCGCCGGGTGGCGGTGAGAACCGGTGCTGGCGGTATTCGATCTCCTGCTCGGGCGTGCTCATGCTGGGACCCTAACCGAGCTGCTTGTCCACGAAACACCATCGCCACGTCTCGCCCGGCTCGAAGCTCCGCATCACCGGGTGCCTGCTCTCGTGGAAGTGCTGGGTGGCGTGGCGGCGCGGCGACGAGTCGCAGCACGCGACGTTGCCGCACTTGAGGCACATCCGCAGGTGGACCCAGGTCGTTCCGTCGGCGACGCAGGCGGCGCAGCTGTCGGTCGCGCTCGGCTCCTTGTCCCCCCACTCGTGGGCCAGGTGCTTGCACGAACCGGCCGTCGCGGCCGGGGTGCGCAGTTCGCGGCCTTCCACTTCGGGTTCCTCTTCGTCGCGGTCGAGCATGGACTCCTCGATGTCGAGCCGTTCCAGGACCCGCCGCAGGACGTCGTCGTCGGCGGTGCCGCCGGCACGGGCCTTCAGGAACTGTTCGCGCTCCACGTCGAGGAGCTGGAGCCGCAGGCGGCGGTAGGCGTCGCTCGGCGTCTCGGCCAGCGCGCTCTGCCGGCCGAGCTGCTCCCACGCCGAGTCGGCGCGGTGCTGCAGCCGGTCGCGGAGGCGCTGGATGATCTCCGGCGGGTCGTCGGGTCCGCGGAGCTCTTCGAGCTTGGCCAGCGCCGCGTGGGTCATGTCGTGCAGCACGGCCGCCTCCTGCAGCGCGTCCTCCGCCGGGTCCGGCCGCGGCAGGCGCAGCCGCCGGATCAGCGGTGGCAGCGTCATGCCCTGCAGGGCCAGCGTGCCCGCCACGACGACGAACGCCGCGAGCACCAGCACCGCCCGCTGCGGGGTGTCCGTGGGCAGCACGAACGCGGCCGCGAGCGTGACCACGCCGCGCATGCCCGCCCAGGAGATCACCGCCGAGTAGCGCCACGGCCAGATCTTCCTTTTGGCCTTCCGCGGCAGCAGCCGCCGTTCGAGGCGCTTCACCGTGCCGATGCCGATCAGCCACAGCATCCGCGTGAGGATCGTCGCGGCGAGCACGGCCACGCAGATCCAGGTCAGCAGCGCCAGCGACAGCCCGCTGTCGCCGACCTCGGCGAGGATCCGCCGCAGCTGCAGGCCGATCAGCAGGAAGACCATGTTCTCCAGCAGGAACGCGATGGTCTGCCAGTTCAGCCTGCTGGCCAGCCGCGTCGAGCCGGACAGGATCTGCGGCGCCTTGTGCCCCAGGATGAGGCCGGCGACCACCACCGCGAGCACGCCGGACCCGTGGATCGCCTCGGCCGGGATGTAGGCGATGAACGGCACCGCGAACGACAGCGCGGTGTCCAGCACCGGCTCGTTCAGCCGGGCGCGGATGAAGGCGGCCACGAACCCGACGACCAGCCCGACCACGATCCCGCCGATGGCCGCGCGCAGGAAGTCGGCCCCCACCTGCCAGAGGCTGACCGAGCCCGCCAGCGCGGCGATGGCCGTGCGGAGGGCGACCAGCGCGGCCGCGTCGTTGAACAGGCTCTCGCCCTCCAGCAGCCGGATCAGCTTGCGGGGCATGCCGACCCGACGTGCGACGACGCTGGCCGCGACCGCGTCCGGCGGCGCCACGATCGCGCCGAGCGCGATGCCGCCGGCCAGCGGCAGATCGGGGATCACCGCCCAGGCGACCAGCCCGACGCCGAGCGCGGTGAACACGACGAGCCCGACCGACATCAGCCCGATCGCCCCGCGGTTCTTCCGGAAGTCGACCAGCGACGTCTGGATGGCCGCCGAGTACAGCAGCGGGGGCAGCAGGCCCAGCAGCACGACCTCGGGGTCGAGGTGGTACTCGGGCACCCCGGGGACGTACGACGCGCCGACGCCGACGACGATCAGGCACAGCGGGGCAGGCCAGTCCAGCCGCCGCGCCACCGCGCTGACGACCAGGACGGTCACGACCAGCGCCACTATCTCCGCCGCGATGTGCACGGGGGTAATCATCACCCCGGCTCCGCGACGGGCGTCACCGGGCCAGGTCGGTGAGCACCTCGGCGACCAGCTGGGTGTCCATGTACTCGGTGATCTCGCGGATCCGGCCGTCCTGGAGCCGGAAGACGAAGCAGTACTCGTTGTCGTAGCGCGCGCCGGACTTCGTGGCGACGCTGCCCCGCGTCTCGACCACGACGACGTCGTCCTCGGCGACGAACCGGCTCGCGGTGCTGGTGTAGATGCCGTCGAACTGCTCGCCGAGCGGCCCGAGCAGGTCACGGCGGACCGAGTCCTTGCCGCGGAAGCTGCCGGACCAGCTGTTGTGCCCGCTGACGGTCCAGACGACGTCGTCGGCCATGGCCGCGACCAGCGGCCGGATGTCGCCGGTCGCCCAGGCGTCGAACGCCGTCTTCAGGAGCTGCTTGTTTTCGGCTGTGGTCAAGTCTTCCTCCCGGTGTGTGTGCCCCAGTCAACACGCTGGAGCGCGCTCCAGGGCAAGCCCGGCGCCTAGGCTGACGGCGTGACGACGGTGGAGATCACGGCCGGCGCCCTGCGTGGTTCCGGGCGGGACGGGGTCAGGACGTTCCTCGGCGTGCCGTACGCCGAACCGCCGGTGGGGGAGCTGCGGTTCCGCGCGCCCCGGCCGGCGGTGCCGTGGTCCGGTGAACGCGATGCCACCCGCTGGGCGCCGCGGGCGCCGCAGCCCGAGCTGACCGGCCGCGGCTTCACCGGCGACGAGGACTGCCTCCACCTCAACGTCTACGCCCCGGCCGAGCCCGGCTCGTACCCCGTCCTCGTGTGGATCCACGGCGGAGGCGGCGTGATGGGCGCGCCGCACCAGTTCGACGCGTCGGCGTACGCGCGGCGCGGCGTCGTCGTCGTGACGGTCGCCTACCGGCTCGGGGTGCTCGGCATGCTGCACCTGCCCGGCGTCGCCGACTCCAACCTGTCCCTGCGCGACCAGGTCGCCGCGCTGGAGTGGGTGCGGGACAACGTCGCCGCGTTCGGGGGCGACCCGGACCGCGTGACGCTCGCCGGGCAGTCCAACGGCGGGCGCACCGTCGGGACGCTGCTCGCGGTGCCCGCCACGCGCGGGCTCGTGCGGCAGGCGATCGTGCAGAGCGGCACCGGCGTCGGCTCGGTCGTGCACACTCCGGCCGAAGGCGCGGCGGTCGCTTCGGCGGTCCTGACGGAGTTGGACGCCTCGCCGGATGATCTGGCGACGTTGTCGGTGAAGCGGATTCTCGAAGCGCAGCAACGGGTTTCGGCGGCGTCGGGGACCAAGGTGACCTACCGCGTGGTCGTCGGCGACGAACTGCTTCCCCGACGGCCGCTGGACGGCGTCCGCGACGTCCGGCTGCTCATCGGGACGACGGCCGACGAGGAGGACCTGTTCAGCTGGCTGCAGTCGGGCGGCGCGAAGCTGCTCGGCGTCGGCTCGACGATGCTGGACGCTTCCGCGGTGGACAAGGCCGTCGCGGCCTACCGTGAGCTGCTGCCGGACTGGCCCGAGGACCAGGTCCGCAACCGCGCGCTGACCGCGGGCGACTGGTGGATCCCGGCGATCCGCTTCGCCGAGGCACAGCCGGACGCCTGGATGTACCGGCTCGACTGGCGGATCGCCCCGCGCGGGAAGGGACTCGGCGCGGCGCACGGCCTCGACCTGCCGTTGATGTTCGACGACATCCGCAACCGGAACTGGCGGTTCCTCTTCGCCGGGCGGACCTTCCCGGCCGAGCGGATGCAGGCGATGGCGACGGCGATGTTCGACGTCTGGGTCCGGTTCATCACCACCGGCGACCCGGGCTGGCCGCGCTACACGACGGCGGACCGCGTCACGCACCTGTTCGACGACGTCTCGACGACCGTCTCCGACCCGGACCGCGAGCAGCGCCTCCTCTGGACGTGATCCGGGGGCGGCACTTTCCCGTGAAAGTGCCGCCCCCGGACCGGTCCTGGTGTCGGGCGTCGCGAGTTGTTCGACGTTCGGGCCGAGCGCCCCAAAGTGGCGTTCGGTGCGTCCAACGCACCCAATGTGGCGTTCGGTGCGTTGGACGCACCCAATGTGGCGTTCGGTGCGTCAGACGCAACCAACGTGGCGTTCGGTGCGTCAGACGCAACCAACGCCACATTGGGGCGGAACCCCGGGCCCCCTGGGACCGGCCGTGCCGTCCGCGGGCACCGTCTTCGTGCCCGAGTTCCAGCCCGAAACCCGCACGGACGGCTTGGCGCCCTTGAGGTCCGCGGTCCGGTAGGTCGCCGTCAGCGTGGTGGACTCGCCCGGCCAGAGGCTGACCTGGTTGTCGGTCCACCGCACCGGCAGCACCGGCGCGCCCGCCCCGCCGACCACGTGCGCGTCGAGGAAGAACGCCGGGATCTTTCCGGTCGAGGTGTTCGTCAGCGTCACCTTGGTGGTCGTCGTGTCGCCGTTCACCGAGGACGTCGCGTTTGCGCCGACGGTGACCGAACCCAGCGAGTTCAGCCCGGTCAGGTCGGCGTACGACTTCGTCGGCGTGTAGTACCAGTCGCTGTTGTTCCAGTCGAGCGTGTCGGCCTTGGTGGACAGCCAGTAGACGTTCCGGCTGACCTCCTTGCCCGACGCGTCGCTGAGCACCAGCTTCGCCAGGTACGCCTTCGACAGCCCGCTCACCGTGCCGATGGTCAGCGCGGTGGTCTTCGCACCGTCACCGCCCACCGAAACGACCTTGGACTGGTCGAACTTCGCCGTGCCGTCCAGGTTGAACAGCTGCACACGCGCGGTGAGGTTCGACGCCGCGTCGTGGTTGTGGTTGACCACCACGACGGACTTGGTGTCGTACGAATACTGGATGTGCAGCGGCTCGTTGGCCTTCTTGGCCCCGAAGTACGAGCCGTTCTGGTCGAGGTAGGCGTCGAACAGCTGCCAGTGCAGCGACGTCCAGCCGCTGTTGAGCATCCAGTAGATGATCCCGGTGGCCGGGTTCGAGCTGTCGCTGAAGTTCCGCGAGTGCGACTCGAACTCGGCGCGGACGTTCTCGTACTGCGCCAGCTGTGCCTTCCGGACGTAGTCGGCGAGGCTCGACGGCGCGCCGTAGCGGCCGGAAAGCGCGGCACCGAACAGTTTCAGGTTGGCGAACGTCGAGGACGAGGACCGGTGGTACTGCGCGGCCGACGGGTTCTTCCACAGCGTGTCCAGCTCGCTCGCGGACATCATCCGCTTGAGCGTGTCCATGGTCGGGATGTCCGGCCCGGCGCTGGTCTCGGAGTTGAAGCTCCAGGCGCCACCGCTGTCGGAGTGCGCCTTGTCGTACCAGTAGTTCGGCGGGACGTAGTCGTACGGCCCGTTCATCTTCATCCCGGCCGACCCGAGCTGCGGCGACGACTTCGCCGACGCGGCCGGGACCACCGGCGTGGCCCAGTCCGCGGCGCTCAGCGCGTCGAGGTAGTTCTTCTCGATGGTCGCGTCGGGCGCGAAGTCGCTGCCGATGAGGAACGAGATGACGCTCGGGTGGTCGCGCAGCCGTTCGGCCTCCGCGGTCATCGACGCCTTCGCGACCGGGTAGTCGGCGGCGGTCCAGGGGTCACCCTTCTCGTCGCCGTTGACCTGGCCTTCCCACTTGTCGCAGCACTCCCAGCCGGGCAGCGTGAGCACGCCCATCCGGTCGGCGAGGTCGAAGAACTCGTCGGGCTCGATGTGTCCCTCCAGGCGCACGGTGTTGAGCCCGAGGTCCTTGACGTAGGCGAGCTTGTCCGCCGCGTACTGCTCGTTCCAGCGCAGGAACAGGTCCGGCGAGTAGCCGCCGCCCTTGATCAGCAGCGGGCGTCCGTTGATCGTGTACGACCGGCCGCCGCTGGCGTTCTTCGGCGCTTTGACCTCGCGCACGCCGAAGCGGGAGTGTGCGGTGTCCGACGCGGTGCCGCCGACGCTCGCGGTCAGGTCGAGGTCGTAGAGCGGCTGCCCGCCCATCCCGGCCGGCCACCAGATCCGCGGATTGTCGATCCCGGTCACCGGAAAGGTGACGGTCTTCTTCTCATTGGCCGCCAGGCTCACCGTCTGGCTGATCGCCCGCCCGGCGACCGTGCCCGACACCGTCGCCGAGACCGCGGTCGCCGAGTCGTTGCGGACGTCGGCCTTCACCGTCAGGTCGGCGTGGGACAGCCCGGTCAGCTTCGTGACGACGTGGCCGCCGCGCAGCGCCACCGGGCCGCTGCGCCGGACCAGGACGTCCCGCACGATGCCCATGTTCTGGTCCGGCGGGGTCTGCGCCCAGTCGATCCAGCCCATCGACAGGTCCTTGTCCGGGTCGTTCGGGTAGACCTTGAACGCGACGCTGTTCGTGCCGGCCTTCACCAGCGCGGTGATGTCCAGGTCGTGGTGCGTGTAGGCGCCGTTGACCTGCGTCTTGTCGGCGATCCGCCTGCCGTTGACCCAGACGTCGGCCTTGGACAGGACGCCGCTGAAGTCGAGATAGGTGCGCTGGGTGGTGTCGGCGACCGTGAGGTCGGCGCGGTACCACCAGGGGACCTTGAAGTCCGCGGCCGGCACGTTCTTCATGTTCGTCGAGTAGAACGGGTCGGCGTACTTGCCGTTGGCCAGCAGCCCCGCGTAGACGGTCGAGCGCGGGCCGACCGGGTACCAGCCGGAGGTGTCGTAACCGGGCTTGGAGACCGCGGAGTCGTCGCTGACCCGCGCCGACGTCTGGATCAGGAAGCCGGGGACCGCGGTCGCCGGGGCCGCGGCCGCGACGACCGCCCTGGCCGGCTCCTGCCCGGTGGCGGCCGGGACGGTCGCCCCGGTCACCGCGACGGCCAAGGTGGCCGCCACCAGTAGGGTCCGTGTTCTTCTCTGCCGATAGCTCACTTGCGCGCCTCCTAGGCACCGCGGCGGCGAGGGAAAGGTGGCCATTGTTAGTAAAGTTCCCTAACAATTGCGGATGATGGTAGCGGTCCGGTCACCCCGGGAACAGGGGTGCTTTCGCCCGGTTCGTCAGACGCGGGCGGCGTGCCTCGCCGGGGCGGCGCGCAGGGCGCCGTCTTCCCAGAGTCGCGGGCAGCGTCTCGCTGAGCGGGACACTGTCGGCTCGCGCGGGGTTACGCCTCCGCGTCGAGGTACACCCAGTGGCCGTCCTCACGGCGGAACCGGCTGTTCTCCTCGAGGAAGCCGTCCCGGCCGTGGTGGCGGTAGTGCGCCCGGAACTCGACGGTGCCCTCGGCGTGCAGCAGCCCGCCACCGGTGCGGCCGAGGATCTCCAGCCGCGTCCACTCCTGCCCGGCGTCGAGCGCCAGCCGCCGCGGCCGGGTGTCCGGGTGCCAGGTGCGCAGCAGGTACGCGGTGTCGCGCACGGCGAAGGCGCTGAAGCGCGAGCGCATCAGCAGCTCGGCCGTCGGCGCGGCGAGCCCGCCGTCGTGGAACCGGCCGCAGCAGCCGGCGTAGGACTCGGCCAAGCCGCACGGGCACGGAGCGGGACGCATCGGGAAATTGTGCCGCCCGGCCGTCCACGACGGTGCAGCGGGTTCCGCGCGGGTCTCTCCGCGGGAAATCGGCGTTCGCCACGGTCGCGGTTTCAGGGCATCGGGAAGTCGGCGGCGACGTCCGCCGCGTCTTCGAGCACGGCCGGCTCCGGATGCCCGCCGCCGCTCGTCGCCTCGGCGATCACCAGGAGGGAGCCGTCGAGGCGGGAGGCGTAGTGGTCGCCGGTGAACCGCACGCCGGCCCGCTTCAGCAGCGCGTCGGGCAGGGCGTAGATGTTGCCGCTGCCGTCGCGATCGGCCAGTTCCCGCAGGTCACGCGCTTCTGTGGCCTTCGGCATCCGGACCCAGGCGATCGTGACGACGACGGTGTTCCCGCCACCGTCGCCGACGGCGAGCAACATCCGCGAGAGCGCTTTGCACGGGTGGCGCACGAAGAACTGCTGCACCTGCCCGAACGCGTACGGCGCGCACTTCAGCTCGCGCTTGGCGAGCTTCTTGATCGTCTTGAGGCCGAGGCGTTTCATCGCGTCCTCGTGCTTGCCCTTGCGGGCGGACTCCTTGCCGGAGCTACGAGCCTGCAGGCTCGACCCGCCGCCGGACTCGACCGCCGCCGAGCCTTCACCCGCGCTCAGCGCCGTTCTCGTCGGTGTAGAAACCCTCGACGTCGGACATCTCCCGTTCCCTCCCCGGTCCGGAAGGGTCCGATCTTCCCTCGGAGCGCCGGGAGAAAGAACGCCGATCGCCCGAACGGCGCAACGTCCGTCCTTTTCGGAGTACTGTGCCGGATCGCTAACCCGCGTTGACCGGCTTCCCGGTCTCCCGGGCCTCCTGCGCGCCCCGCACCGCGAGCCGGTCCGCTCGCTCGTTCTCCGGGTGCCCCGCGTGACCCTTGACCCACAGCCACTCGACTTCGTGCCCGCCGATCGCCGCGTCGAGGCGCTGCCACAGGTCCGCGTTCTTAACCGGCGCGCGCGCCGTCGTCTGCCAGCCGTTGTTCTTCCAGCGGGGCAGCCACTGCGTGATTCCGTTGCGCACGTACGTGCTGTCGGTGTACACGCGCACCCGCGACGGCCGGGTCAGGCTCTCCAGGGCCCGGATCGGCGCGGTCAGCTCCATCCGGTTGTTCGTCGTGGGAGTGGCTTCGCCGCCGTAGAGCTCGCGCTCGTGCCGGCCGTAGCGCAGCACCGCGCCCCAGCCGCCCGGTCCGGGGTTCCCGCTGCACGCGCCGTCGGTGTAGATCTCCACGTCCACGCGGCGACCTTACCGGGGTGATCCTCGCTCCCGGCCGCGACGCCGGGTTACGGTGGTGATCCGGAGGGGAGCCATGAGCGGGCACGACGACACGGCGGCGGAGGGGGCGTTCCTGGCCTACCTCGCCGACGCCGATCGCGACTACCTGCTCGCCAGGGGCACCCGCCGCCGGTTCCGCGCGAACGACGTCGTGCTCATGGAGGGCGACCCGTCCGACCACGTCCACGTGCTGGTTTCCGGCTGGGTGCGCGTCTCCACGATCGTCGAGGACGGTCGCGAGGTGCTCTTCGGCCTGCGCGGCCCCGGCGAGGTGCTGGGCGATCTAGCGGCGGTCACCGGACGGCCGCGGTCGGCGTCGGTGCGCGCGATCGAACCCTGCACCGTCTTCCAGCTGACCGGCGCGGAGTTCGTCGACGTCCTGCACGCCCGGCCCGCGATCGCCATCGCGACGATCAAGACGGTCGCGGCCCGGCTCCGCAACGCCGAGTCCGCCCGGGTCGACTCGGCCGCGTTCGACGTCAGCCGCCGTGTCGCGGTGGTCCTGGTCCGGCTGGCCGAGGAGCACGGCCGGACCGTGCCGGAGGGCGTGGTCATCGAGGCCGCGTTGTCGCAGGAGGACATCGCCGCTCAGATCGGCGCGGCTCGGCGTACCGTCGCACGGGCGCTGCGCGTGCTGCGGGAGCGCGGGATCGTCGAGACCGGCCGTCGCCGGATCCTCATCCGCCGGCCGCGCGTCCTGCGCGCCTTCGCCCGTTCTGAGCCAAACGGCACACAACGCCCGTGACAGCGGGCATCTGACGCACGCCGCCGCCCGGCGATCCTGGAGTCCGGCCGGAAAAGAAAGAGATGCCGACCGGCTGGATTTCATTTTCGTGCGAGGTCGGGGAGTCCTGTCGTGAACGTCTACTGCAAGATTTTGACCCTGGTGAAATCGGTCTTCGTCGCGTTCGTTGTCGGTGGCGTCGTGGGATTCCTGGCGGCCACCGGAAACGTGGCGGAGCCGGCCGCGCCGACGTTGCACGGCTCCGCACCCTTCTCCGCCTCGGCCTGGGTACAGCGATGAGGAGGTGTGTGATGGAGAGCCACTTGGTCTGGGCACTGGTCTTCGGGGCGAGCTGACCCGCGGTGGGGCCCCGGCCGGCCGGCTCGTGGGGGGTCGGCCGGCCGGGCATTCCGCGAATTCCGGTGTCCTGAATCTGTCATGTCCGCCGCGGAACTGCCGCTGGTAACGTGAACAGCTCTTTCCACAGAGGCATCGCGGCGCCGGGAGGGGGTGGGATGACGCCGGAGAACTCCTTCCCGTTCGTGCGCGAACTGAACGAACTGCGCCGCGGCCGTGGGCTCGACGCGGCCGACCTCCACCAGCGGATCGGCCCCTGCCTGCGTGCGGCGTGCGAAATCACCGACACCGACCAGCCCGCCGCGGCCCGGCACAAGCTGGTGCTGCGGCTCACCGAGCTGTGCGGGCGGCTGCCGGCGGACCTGAGGCTGGCCGCGCTGGCGGCGCTGGGCCTGCACGAGGAGGCCGCGGGGGAGTTCCTCGACCGGCGGATCTCGTGGCTGGCCAGCGTCCTGGACCGCGACCCGCGCACCGCGCGCCGCCGGATCGATCTCGCGTTCCGACGGCTCGACGAGCTGCTCGGCGCACCCTCGCGCGGCCGCGACCCGCATCCGCTCGCCGGCTGGTACGTCGAGTCGATGAAGGCGATGCTGAGGTTTGACCGCGACCCGCCCGACCTGCAGGAGGAGCGCCGGATCGTCGCGGAGGTCGACGAGCTCGACGAGCTGGTCCTGTCGTTCAGCGTGCCGGCCGAGCCAGGCAGCGACCCGGTGCCGGACATCACCGCGGACATGTTGTACGGCGGCGAAATCGTCGAAGCCCGCCAGGTTTCGGCGAGCCACGCCCAGTTCGTCATGCGGCTGCCGAACCCGTTGCGGCTCGGCCAGCGGCACGAGTACGGCATTCGCTTCGCCCCGCGGCGCACGACGTTGCGGCCGTACTACGCGATGACGCCGCTGCGCCGCTGCG
Organism: Amycolatopsis sp. NPDC051128; assembly: GCF_040682715.1. Taxonomy (NCBI): domain Bacteria; kingdom Bacillati; phylum Actinomycetota; class Actinomycetes; order Pseudonocardiales; family Pseudonocardiaceae; genus Amycolatopsis; species Amycolatopsis sp. NPDC051128. The sequence goes on from NZ_JBFBBN010000007.1 coordinate 163,198, forward strand.
AGGAGTTCTCGGTGCGGGTCCGGTTCGACCGCACCGACCCGCCGTCCCGGGTGTGGCGCCTCAACGGCGTGCCGGGGCCGGGTGATCGACGACGGCGTCGACTCCGGCGACCCGCTGGCGGTCAACCGGGTCGGCGAGGTGGGGCTCGAGTTCCACGGGCTGCACCAGGGCCTGAGCTATGGCCTGCAGTGGTCGTTCGATTCCCGGGAGGACTGAGGACGCCATGCACACCGTCCCGGTGGCCGCGACCGTCGTCCGGATCGGGATCGTCGCCCCGAGCCGCGGCCGCACCGCCCGCGCGGTGCACCTCGGCGTCACCCTCGACGCGGTGCTGGACGAGGTGGTGGAACGCGTCCCGGTGCCGTACCGGACGCCGACGTGGTTCCGCCGGCCGGAAGGGGACCACACGACGCTGGTCATCCCGCCGGCGGTGCCGCGGCCGTGGGTCGCGACCGGGCTCGTGGGTCTGGTGGACGACGCGCTGCGGCGCCGCAACCGCCACCTCAACGAGTTCGGCAGGCTGCGGCTGCGGCTGGCGGCCGACCACGGCGACGTCGTGCTGCGCCCGCCGCACTTCGGTGGGGCCGCGGTCGCGCTGGCGGCGTGGCTGTGCGACGCCGATGCGCTGAAAGCGGCGCTGTCGGCGACGCCGGAAGCGGACCAGCTGCTGATCGTCTCCGACCGGTTCCACGCCGCGGCCGCGGCGGACCCGGCGGAGTTCCGGCGGGTCGTCGTCCCGGCCGGCGGGGAGCGAGAAGTCGCCTGGCTGCGGACGGGTCCGGATGGTGGGACGCGGAATACCGGCGCGGGCGGCGGGTTGGCACCGTCGTAGCCGAGGAGAAGAGGTCTGCGATGAGCACGTTCACGACCGAGTGGCAGGACTGGAAGACCCGGCGCGAGGCGGACCTCGCGGAGCCGCACGGCTGGCTGGCGCTGGTGTCGCTGGACTGGCTGACCGACGCGCCGCGGGAGTACCCCGGCATCCCCGGCCGCTGGTGGCAGGACGAGGACGCCGCCTACGTCGACCCGGCGGGCGCTTCGCTTTCGCACGACGGCGAGCCGATCGCCGACGTCCGCCGGTTCGAGCTGGTCAACAGCGGCGCGGGCACGCGGGTGCTGGCCGGCGACGTCGAGATCGAAGTGGCCCGCCGCTCGGGGTACCTGATCCGCGTGCACGACCCGAAGGCCGAGGTGCTGCGGGAATTCCGCGGGGTCCCGGCGTACGACCCGTCGCCGTCCTGGGTGCTTTCCGGCCGCTTCGAGCCGTTCGCCACGCCGCGGCCGACCACGGTGGGCGCGGTCGTGGAAGGCCTGAGCCACGTCTACACAGCACCGGGCGTGGTCCACTTCTCACATGAAGGCGCGTCGTACACGCTGACGGCGTTCAACGGCAAGGAGGGCGGGCTCAGCATCCTGTTCACGGACGCGACGAGCGGTGTCACGACGTACGCGGCCAACCGGTCGCTGCCGGTCGGCGCGCCTTCGCCGGACGGGTCGGTGACCTTGGACTTCAACCGGGCGGTGAATCTGCCGTGCGCGTTCACGGACTTCGCGACGTGCCCGCTCCCGCCGGCGGGCAACCACCTGCCGTTCGCGGTCGAAGCCGGGGAGAAGACGCCGTACGAGCGCGGCTGAGGGTGGGGCCACCTTTTCGGGTGGCCCCGGCCTTCAGTGGGCGACGTCGATGACGACGCGGTTGGGCGCGGTGAGGGTGAAGACGTTCACCGTGGTCCGCGACCGGACACCGAGCCCGATGGTCAGCTGGGCTTCCCAGTCCCCGGTGACGGCGACGGCCATGACGTTGTGCAGGTTCCGCGTCCGGAACTTCTGCGGCCCGGTATAGGTCAGGTTGCCGTTGTCATCGTGCGCGGCGGCGTGCCCCACGGTGACGTTGATGAAATACTCGCCGGTGAGCCACACGATTTCCCCGCTGGGGTCGGCGATGAGCTCGTCGAAGAGCTGGTGGCTGACGACGGGCGTGCCCCCAGGGCCGAGGTCGAGCACGATCCGGTCGAACCCGGGATTGAGCCCGGTCCGGATGCCGGTCAGGGTCGGCACCGAGTTCACGGCGCCCGCGGGCGTCGCGGCGGCGAGCGTCCCGGCGATCAGCAGGGTGACGGCGACGAGCGCGCGTCTGAAGGGTCTGGACATGGTGGGCCTCCTGGCGAACTGATGGAAGTCCCAGCGCTGGGTCTACGGGGGACGTCCGGTTCGTCCGGTGGGTTGCCTGGTGGGAGAGTTTCGACAGCTCAAGCGTTACCCGGCTGCTCCGAACGTGTCAGCCGCCGTTGCCCCGGACCAGGGAGAAGATCGTCCCGTCCGCGGTCGCGGAATACACCTCGTGCGATCCGGATGCCCGGTCCGGGGCCTGCAACGCCTGAAGCCGGTCGGCGAACGCTTGTTGCGCCTCCATCACCGCCCCGGCGGACCCTTCGGTGAGCTGTTCGCCGACCGACTCGGAGACGCCGTACCTGACGGTGAGCCGCTCTCGTCCGAAGCCGGAGTCGAAGCTTGTGCCGCGTGCGGTTCCCGCCGGGGTTTCGAACGTCACCCGCTCTCGCGGCCGTCGTTCTCCAGACCGGCTGCAGGAGACAGCGCCTTGCGCGGTGCGCTGAACTCCTTGCGCTGCTGTATCTGCCGCACCAAGGCTTCGTCACTTTGTCCCGACAGGCGCACCGGCGTATCGACCACGTTGAACGCGTCTTCGAGATCCATTGCCGTTCCCCTTCGCCATCATCCAGAAGCAACGAAAGTGCGTCGTGTCGGCCGGCCTACGGAGTGAGTCTCCAGAGCGCATCCAAGGGGAGGGCTTTGATCTTCTCTCCGAACGGCAAAGTTTGCTGGCCGGTGTAGAACACGTACCCGGCGACGAACCGATCTTTCAGATGGTTGGCCAGATTACGCAGGCCGGTGAGATCTTCGGTGCGCACCGTGGCACCCGCCTTTACCGCCACCCCGATCACCCTGCCGTCGGGCGTCTCGATGACCGCGTCGACTTCCTGTTTGTCCTTGGTGCGGTAGTGATACAACCGTCCGCGTTCCTCGGACCAGGTGAGCTGGCGGGCCAGTTCCATGACCACGAAGTTCTCCATCATCGAACCTGCGGCTCCGCTCGGCTCGCCCAGCCGCACCGGGTCCTGCCCGATGAGGTGACAAGCGATACCGGTGTCCACGAACGCCAGTTTCGGTGTGCCCACAGCGCGTCGTGTTTGCCCGGTCGACCAGGCGGGGATGCTCTTGATCAGAAAGACCGACGCCAGCAGTTCGAGATAGCGAATCAAGGTGGTTCTCGGGATGCCGGAATGTGCGGCGAGCGAAGACGGCTCCAGCAGGCCGCCGGCGCGCCCGGCAAGGAGTGCGATCAGTTTGAGCAGGTCGCCTCGACGCTCGATGCTCGCCAGTTCCAGGACGTCGCGTTCGATCAAGGTTGACAGGTATGAGTCGAAAAAGGCAGTACGGCGTCGCGGGGTACGCCGCACGGCTTCCGGGAAGCCACCCACGACGAGCCGCTCCAGGTAGTCGCGGCGGCGCAGTTCTGACGAGTGGTCGATCCGCGGGCCGTGCCGGAACGCGGTGTCCACGAACCGGTCAGGCGTCCCGTGCATCTCGCCCTGGGAGAACGGCCAGAGTTCTATCACCTCCATGCGGCCGGGCAGCGCGTCCGGGAGGGTCCGCATGGCCAGGATTCGTGACGAGCCTGTCAGGAGGTAGCGCCCAGGTGTCGGGTCCAGGTCCACCGACACCTTGATCGGCTGAAGAAGTTCTGGGACCAGCTGGATCTCATCGATGACCATGAGGCTGTCGTGCTCTACGAACCCCGTGGGGTCGTCTTTGGCGGCACGCAGCGTTGTCGGATCGTCGAGCAGCCGAAGAACTGTCGGCTGACGGCCGGTGGCAAGCCTGGTCAACGTGCTCTTGCCGGCCTGGCGAGCTCCGTTCACCAAGACGACACGTGTGTCGTCGAGCGCCTCGCGAACGAGGGCCTCGGCGCGGCGAGGAATCAACTCGTGAGGCTGGTGAGGCATGGTGCGAGTATGCCCCACCAGCAAGATCAACGGTCATCTGGTCGGGTACGTGGTGGTCATCTCGACGGTCAACCCGTGGTCTGATGGTCGCGCACCCCACGGTCATCTGGCCGGGAGCCGGATGGCATGCCTGAAGGCTGCCGCTCGGACGTGCCGGTCACCAGCCGCGCTCGCGCCACTCCTTCAGCTTCGGCCGTTCCGCTCCCAGCGTCGAGTCGTCGCCGTGGCCCGGGTAGAACCACGTCTCGTCCGGCAGTTCCCCGAAGATCCGCGACTCGACGTCGTCCAGCAGTGACGTGAAGTCCTCCGGCGAACCCGTCTTGCCCACCCCACCCGGGAACAGCGAGTCCCCCGTGAAGAGGTGCGGGTGGCCGGACGGGTCCCGGTAAAGCAGCGCGATCGACCCCGGCGTGTGCCCCCGCAGGTGGATCACCGAGAGGGTGACCTGGCCCACCGACAGCGTGTCGCCGTGCTCCACCAGGAAGTCCGGCGGCACCGGCAGCGGCGGAGCGTCCAAGGGATGAGCCGCCGTGTTGGAGCCGTTCGCGCCCGCCACCGCGCCCAGCGCCTGCCAGTGGTCCTGGTGCTGGTGGGTGGTGACGATCGTGCGCAGCGCCGGGCGGTCCGGGCCGTGGCCGATCAGGTCGGAGATGCGCTCCGGGTCGTTCGCCGCGTCGATCAGCAGCGCCTCTTGCGACTCCCGGCACACCAGCAGGTACGTGTTGTTGTCCATCGGGCCGACGGACAGCTTGGTGATGGTCAGCGCGTCCAGGGTCCGCCGGGCGGCGTCGCCACCCGGGTCGACGTGCCCGGTGTAGGTCTCCACGATGTTCACCGTGCACACGGTAGTCGTTTCGCTCCAAGCGGTTCCACCCGCACAAGCGCCCGCTCACCCCGCCACGTAGGCTCACGGCGACCCGCCAGCCGACCCCAGGAAGATCGTGCCCACCACCCCGACAGCGCCGCGCCGGATCAGCTGGGACATCCTCCGCGTCGTCGCCGTCTTCGCGGTGATCCTCGGGCACGTCACCCACCAGGGCGCGCTGCTGCACCCCGAGCTGACGGGTTACCCCTTCCGGGTGACCGCGCAGTTCGGCGCGGCGATCCTGCTGGTGATCTCCGCGTTCTTCGTCTGCGCGAGCCTCCGCAAGGGCAATCCGCGCCGATGGCTGTGGAACCGGGTCGCGCGGCTCGTGCCCGCCTACTTCGCCGCGGTGCTCGCCACCTACCTCGTGACCCGGTACGCCGCCGTCCGCTTCAGCGGGCTGCCGTTCCCGCCGGGCCTGGAGGGCTTCCTGTTCGGCGTGCCGCAGGGGCTGCCGGGGGACCCGTCGCCCTGGTACATCCCCACCCGGCTCGACCTGCTCGCCAACCTGGGCATGGTCCAGGAGTGGGGCTGGCGCTTCGAGACGTTCTACTACCTCGACGGCTCCTACTGGACGCTCCCGGTGCAGCTGATGGCCTTCGCCGCCGCCGCGCTGCTGTGGCCGCGCGCCTGGCGCACGCACCGGGTGACCGTCGGCCTCCTGTGGGCGCTGGTCCTGGGTCCGCTGGTCCTGCGGTTCGCGCTCTTCCCGCCGTCACTGGAGCCCAGCACGCACCAGAAGGTCGTCGACTCGGTCTTCTACGGCCTCGGCCTGCAGCGCACCCATGTCTTCGCCATCGGCGTCGCGATCTGGCTGTGGGCGCGGCACCGCCTCGAGACGTGGCACGCCGCGCTGTTCGTGCTCGCCGCCGTCGCCGCGCAGGACCTGCAGGTCTTCCCGTTCCACCGGGCGCTGCCGCAGGACGCCGAGCGCTGGCCGTCCACGATCGGGTTCGCCGTGCTGCTCCTGCTGGTCTGCCTGGCCGCCCGCGGCCCCGACTGGCGGTTCCCCGGGCTGCCGCGGATCGCCCCGGCCGTCACCTGGCTCGCGGGCATCTCGTATGGTCTCTATCTGGTGCACCAGGAACTGGGCTACATCCTGGCCCGCGCGCTCCTGAACATCGGTGTCCCCGGCTGGCTGCGGCTCCCCGCGGTCGCCGCCGCCGCCGTGCTCGGAGGCTGGGCGATCACCGCGGGAGTGGAACGGCCGGTCCACCGGTGGCTCACCGCCCGCCGGGACCGGCGCCGAAAGCCGGAAGAACCGCAGGTCACGGACGCGGAACCCGTTTCTGTCGGTGGTGGCTCGTAGCATGAACGCGGCCACCCGTGCAGCCAGTTTGAGGTAGCACTGATCGGGTCGGCGACCGCAGCTGAGAATGACATTGAAGGGACCCTGGCGTGGCTGATCGCCTCGTTGTTCGCGGCGCCCGCGAGCACAACCTCCGCGGCGTGGATCTCGACCTGCCCCGCGACAGCCTGATCGTGTTCACCGGCCTGTCCGGGTCTGGCAAGTCGAGCCTCGCCTTCGACACCATCTTCGCCGAGGGGCAGCGCCGCTACGTAGAGTCGCTGTCGGCGTACGCCCGCCAGTTCCTCGGGCAGATGGACAAGCCGGACGTCGACTTCATCGAAGGCCTCTCGCCCGCGGTGTCGATCGACCAGAAGTCCACCTCGCGCAACCCGCGGTCGACCGTGGGCACGATCACCGAGGTCTACGACTACCTGCGCCTGCTCTACGCCCGCGCCGGCAAGGCGCACTGCCCGAAGTGCGGCGAGGCGATCAGCAAGCAGACCCCGCAGCAGATCGTCGACCAGGTGCTGGAGATGGACGAAGGCATCCGGTTCCAGGTGCTCGCGCCGGTGGTGCGCGGGCGCAAGGGCGAGTACGTCGACCTGTTCGAGAACCTGCAGCAGCAGGGGTACGCGCGCGTGGTCGTCGACGGCACGGTGCACGCGCTCACCGACCCGCCGAAGCTGAAGAAGCAGGAGAAGCACCAGATCAGCGTGGTCATCGACCGCCTGAGCGTGAAGTCGAGCTCGCGCCAGCGGCTGACCGACTCGGTCGAGACGGCGCTGCGGCTGGCCGACGGCCTGATCGAGCTCGATTTCGTCGACCTGCCGGACAACGATCCGCACCGGATCCGCGGCTTCTCCGAGAACCTCGCCTGCCCCAACGGCCACCCCCTCGCGATCGAGGACCTCGAGCCCCGCTCGTTCTCCTTCAACTCGCCCTACGGCGCCTGCCCCGAGTGCACCGGCATCGGCATCCGCAAGGAGGTCGACCCGGAGCTGGTGGTGCCGGACGACGAGCTGTCGCTGGCCGAAGGCGCGATCGCGCCGTGGTCGGGTGGGCAGAGCGCCGACTACTTCGTCCGGCTGCTGGAGTCGCTGTCGGAGACCATCGGCTTCCGGATGGACACGCCGTGGCGCAAGCTGCCCGCGCGCGCCCAGAAGGCGGTCCTGCACGGCGTCGACGAGCAGGTGCACGTCCGCTACAAGAACCGCTACGGCCGCCAGCGGTCGTACTACGCGAACTTCGAGGGCGTCATCCCGTTCCTCGAGCGGCGCCAGGAGCAGACCGAGTCCGAGTACATGCGCGAGCGGTACGAGGGCTACATGCGCGAGGTGCCGTGCCCGGCCTGCCAGGGCACCCGGCTCAAGCCGGAGATCCTCGCCGTCACGCTGCAGCACCGGACCCGCGGCGACATGTCGATCGCCGAGGTCTGCGCGCTGTCCATCGCGGAGGCGTCGCAGTTCCTCGACGAGCTGGAGCTGGGGCAGCGCGAGGCGATGATCGCCGGCGCGGTGCTCAAGGAGATCCAGGCCCGCCTGCGCTTCCTGCTCGACGTCGGCCTCACGTACCTCTCGCTCGACCGGGCGTCGGCGACGCTGTCGGGCGGCGAGGCGCAGCGGATCCGGCTCGCCACCCAGATCGGCTCGGGTCTCGTGGGCGTGCTGTACGTGCTCGACGAGCCGTCGATCGGGCTGCACCAGCGCGACAACCACCGGCTGATCGAGACGCTGACCCGGCTGCGGAACCTGGGCAACACGCTGATCGTCGTCGAGCACGACGAGGACACCATCCGCTCCAGCGACTGGGTGGTCGACATCGGCCCCGGCGCGGGCGAGCACGGTGGCCACATCGTCCACAGTGGACCGTACAAGAAGCTGCTGAAGAGCAAGGAATCGCTCACCGGCGCCTACCTGTCGGGCCGCCGGAAGATCGAGATCCCGGCGATCCGGCGGCCGATCGACAAGAAGCGGCAGCTGACCGTGGTCGGCGCGCGCGAGCACAACCTGCGTGGGCTGGACGTCTCGTTCCCGCTCGGCTGCCTGGTCTCGGTCACCGGCGTCTCCGGCTCGGGCAAGTCGACGCTGGTGAACGACATCCTCGCGATGGTGCTGGCGAACAAGCTCAACGGCGCCCGTCAGGTGCCGGGCCGGCACACCCGGGTCAACGGGCTGGGCCACGTCGACAAGCTGGTGCGCGTCGACCAGTCGCCGATCGGGCGGACCCCGCGGTCCAACGCGGCCACCTACACCGGTGTCTGGGATCACGTGCGCAAGCTGTTCGCCGCGACCACCGAGGCGAAGGTGCGCGGCTACCAGCAGGGCCGGTTCTCGTTCAACGTCAAGGGCGGCCGCTGCGAGGCGTGCGCCGGCGACGGCACGATCAAGATCGAGATGAACTTCCTGCCGGACGTCTACGTCCCGTGCGAGGTCTGCAAGGGCGCGCGGTACAACCGGGAAACCCTCGAAGTGCACTACAAGGGCAAGACTGTCGCGGACGTGCTCGACATGCCCATCGAGGAGGCGGCGGAGTTCTTCGAGCCGATCAAGGCGATCCACCGGCACCTGCAGACGCTGGTGGACGTCGGCCTCGGCTACGTCCGGCTCGGCCAGCCCGCGCCCACGCTGTCCGGCGGCGAGGCGCAGCGCGTCAAGCTGGCGAGCGAGCTGCAGAAGCGCTCGACCGGCAAGACGGTGTACATCCTGGACGAGCCCACGACCGGCCTGCACTTCGAGGACATCAGCAAGCTGATCGGCGTGATCAACGGCCTGGTCGACAAGGGCAACACGGTGATCGTGATCGAGCACAACCTCGACGTGATCAAGACGTCCGACTGGATCATCGACATGGGCCCCGAGGGCGGTTCGGGCGGCGGCACGATCGTGGCCGAGGGCTCGCCCGAGCACGTCGCCGGGGTCGAGGGCAGCTACACCGGTGAGTTCCTGAAGACGGTCCTCCAGGCCGAGTAGCGGCTACCGCTCCTTCCCGGTGGTCTGGTGGGCCACCGGGGAGAGCGGGCCGTAGTACAGCGTCCGGAGCCGGTAGGCCGAGCCCTCTTCGCCGGGCAGCAGCGAAAGCGAGCACTCCCCGATGTCCGGCCCGGTCACCAGGACCGGGTCGAACTCCGCCGCGCCCGGATGCCGGATCTCCAGCAGGAAGCCGGCCTCGTCCGGCGTGCGGTCGGTCCACGTGAACGACACCGTGCCGCCCGTCACCTGCTTTTTCAGGTCCGTCGAGAGCGGACCGGTGAACGGCTGTTCCCGGTAGTAGAACGGCGTCTCCGGGATCAGGCCCGGGTGGTGGTAGCTCGTCACGTGCGGCGGCAGGAACCGCAGCGTCGTCCACGGGCCGGCCGGGTCGTTGGCGTAGTCGACGCGGTGGCCCGCGCCGTCGAACAGCCCGCGGCCAGCAGCGCGACCAGGACGAGGGTCTGCCGGGCACGGCGGCCTCCCGGAACGGACGGGGCGGAGGTGCGGACGTGAGCAGCTTAGGAAGCCGCCCGCACGGCGACAAGATCGTGCCGATCACCGGGGCACACCAATCCGGCGGCGAACCGGCACCGAATGGCGCGAAAACCGGGCTGAACCGTTTCGCGCCTGCCGTCGTGTTCTGGATGTCGAGGTCCGCCGGATGGCGGAGCCGCCCTCACCGAGGAGAGAACGTCATGAACCGTATCCGGCCGGTGGTCGTCAGCGCGTTGGCGCTTGTCGCCGTCGCCTCGTTGTCCGCCTGCGGTGGGATGGCCGACGGCGCCCAAGGACCGCAACACGGGGAACCGGGGCACAAGATGCTCCAGGTCGGCACGGTCAACGGCGTCGGCTCGGTGGTCACCGACGCCGACGGGAAGACGCTCTACCGGTTCGACAAGGACATCTCCCAGCCGCCGACGTCGAACTGCGACGGCGACTGCACGAAGTCCTGGCAGCCGATGCTGGCCGGGGTGGCCACGCCGATGCTCAAGGGCATCCAGGACACCCAGGTCGGCACGGCGACCCGCAAGGACGGCAGCAAGCAGATCACGCTCAACGGCTGGCCACTGTACGAGTTCGCGGGCGACAAGGTCGCGGGTGACATGAACGGCCAGGGCGCCAACGGCGCGTGGTTCGCCGTGGCGCCCGACGGCAGCAAGATCACCGCGGGCGGCAAGGCCGGCGGCGCAGGGTCCTGACAGACGACGGTTTCCGGGCAGAACGAGGAAGGACGGGCAGCCGATGAACACCATGGTCGCGCTGCGCTCGGCGCACGCACCGCCGGTGGAGCTGAGGGTTGCACTACTGTCCTCGACGACTCAGAACACCGTCGGGAGGACGAGGGTGGCCATAGGAGGCAGGCGGCCTAAGAAGGCCAAAGGCGAAGACCTGATTCGGCAGCTGTACGCCGAACACGGGCGAAGCCTGCTGGCCTACGCGACGAGGCTGACCGGGGATCGGGCGGCAGCCGAGGACGTGGTCCAGGAGACGCTCGTCCGTGCTTGGAAACACGCGGACGATCTGCAGAACGACGGGAAAGGCTCGGTGCGCGGCTGGTTGCTGACCGTCGCGCGCAACCTGGTCACCGACCGGGCACGTGCCCGGGCGGCCCGGCCACAGGAGGTGGCCGAACCGGCCGACGGCGCGCCGACCCCGGCCGTCGAGCGCGACCACGCCCAGGGCGTGGTCGACTCGATGACCGTGCTCGGCGCGATGGACGGCCTTTCGAACGAACATCGAGAGGTCCTGGTGGAGATCTACTACCGGGGACGGACGGTGGCCGAAGCGGCGAGAACACTGGGCGTCGCACCGGGTACCGTGAAATCAAGGTCGTACTACGCACTCAGGGCTCTCAGAGCCCAGATGATCTCGAGCGGAACGGAGGTGGCGCGATGAACTCGGTCGACGAAAGTCACACGCAGCTCGGCGCGTACGCCCTCGGGGCGCTCGACCCGGGCGAGGCGGCCGACTTCGAACGACGGCACCTGCAGACCTGCGCTCAGTGCCGGTTCGACCTGAACGAACTCGTGGCGTTGCGCGAGTCGCTCGACGAGGTGCCGCCCGAGGCGTTCCTCGACGGGCCGCCCGAGGGCGGGGATCTGCTGCTGCAGAAGACCCTGCGCCGGGTGCGCGACGAAGAGGAGACGCTGGCGCCGGCCCGCTCGACGTCACGCCGGGGCCTGGCCCTGGTCGCGGCGGCGGTGCTGGTGGTGGCCGCGCTCGGTGGCGGGATCCTGGTGGGACGGCAGACGAGTTCCACGGACACCGCGCTCCCCATCCCCGCGCCGCCGTCGAACGTGCCCGGCACGAAGACGGTCGAAGGCCGGGATCCGACGACCGGTGTGCAACTGGCCGCGTCGATCACCCCGTTCCAGGGCTGGGTCAAGACGGACGTCAGCGTGAAGGGCGTCAAAGCCGGGGAGAAGTGCCTGCTCCAGGTGGTGACCAAGGACGGCAAAGCGGTGACCGCCGGCAGCTGGCAGGTGTCCGAGAAGTGGGAGAGCCAGGGTTTCAACCTCGACGGGTCGGCACTGGTCGCCCCCGACGATGTGAAGTCGATCGACATCGTCACGGTCGACGGCCGGAAGCTGGTCTCGGCCCAGGTTTGATGAGCATGACGGGTGCGCGCTACCGGTTCCGCAGCACGTGGCTGCTGCCGGGAACCGCGCCCCGGCGGGTGTTCGACGTGGTCACCGACCTCGCCGGCTACCCGCGGTGGTGGTCGGACGTCCGCGCGGTGCGCCGCGTGGACGACGACACCGCCGAGCTGGTTTGCCGGTCCCGGCTGCCGTTCCGGCTCGTCGTCCGGATGCACCGGGACCACCAGGACGAGCGCACGGGCCTGATGCGGGTCAGGCTCAGCGGCGATCTCGACGGGACACTGGCCGGAGCGGTCCGCGCGGCGGGCGCGGGCACGCTGCTGGAAATCACCCAGGACGTCCAGGCCCGGAAAGAGCTGCTGCGGCGCTTCGACGCGGTGGCCCGGCCGCTCTTCCGCGTGAACCACGCGCTGATGATGCGGCGGGGCCACCGTGGCCTCTCGGCCTACCTCACGTGATCAAGGCCGTAACTTGCGTGATTGAGGCCGGAACCCGCGTGATTGAGGCCGGAACTCGCGAGTTACGGCTCCAATCACGCGAGTTACGGCTCTGATCACGCGAGTTACGGGCCGGGTCACGCGTGATCGGCGATGCACAGCTCCGGCTCAGAGGCGGGAGCCGCGGGCACCGTGACCGGGCGGGGGCGGCGGGCCAGCACCAGGGCACCGAGTGTGACCGCCGCGATCAGGAAGCCCGCGCTGATCCCGTACGCCAGCCGGAACCCGGCCGCCAGTGCCTCGCGGTGGTCCACCGGCCCGAGGCTCGCCGTGCGGGCGGCGGCGGCCGCGGCCAGCACCGCCGTGCCGACCGCCGCGCCGACCTGCTGGGTCGTGTTGATCAGGCCCGACGCGACGCCGGCGTCCTCCGCGGCGACGTCCGACATCGCCAGCCCCATCAGCGCCGGGATGGCCACGCCGGCGCCGAGCCCCATCACCAGCAGCGGCGGCAGGACGTCGGTGAAGTAGCCACCGTCCACCGCGACGCGGGTGAGCAGCAGCAGGCCCACGATCACCAGGCCGAGCCCGGACAGCAGCATCGCCCGCGGCCCGAACCGCGAGGCGAGCTTGTCCGCGAAACCCAGCGACGCCACCGCGATCACCGCCGGCACCGGCAGGAACGCGACGCCGGTGCCCAGCGCGTCGAGGCCCAAGACCTGCTGCAGGTACAACGCGGTGACGAACTGGAAGCCGAGCATCCCGGCGACCATCAGCACCATCACCAGGTTGGCGCCGGTGACCGCGCGGATCCGGAACAGCCGCAGCGGCAGCAGCGGCGTGCGGGCCTTCGCCTGCCGCACCACGAACGCGGCCAGCAGGACGGCGGCCGCGGCCAGCGCGCCCCAGCGCGCGTCCGAGATCGCGTACACGCCGAGCATCACGGCGGCGGTGACGAGAACCGCCCCGAGCACGTCCAGGCCCGCCCGCAGCCCGGTGCCGCGGTCCGCTTCGATCACCCGGACGGCCAGCAGCAGCGCGGCCACGCCGATCGGCAGGTTGACGTAGAACGTCCAGTGCCAGTTCAGCGCCTGGGTGAGCGCGCCGCCCGCGATGAGCCCGATGGACGCGCCCGCGGCCTGCGTGAAGCTGTACACACCGATCGCCTTCGCCCGGGCCCGCGGCTCGGGGTACATCGTGACGATCATGCCGAGCACCACGGCCGACGCGAGCGCGCCGCCGACGCCCTGGGCGAACCGTGACACGACCAGGACGCCCGCGTCCGTGGCCAGGCCCGCGACCAGGGAGGCGAAGGTGAACAGGCCGAGCCCGCCGAGGAAGACGCGGCGGCGGCCGAGCAGGTCGCCGAGCCGGCCGGAGATCAGGAGCAGGCCGCCGAACGCGACCAGGTAGGCGGTCACGACCCAGGCGAGCCCGGCGGGCGTGAAGCCGAGGTCGGCCTGGATGGCGGGCAGTGCCACCGCGACGATGCTGCTGTCGAGCACGACCATCAGCGAGGCGGCGCACAGCACCGCCAACGCGAGGCCGCGGGAGCGGGTGGGGTGGTTCTCGGCCATGTCAGGCCCCTCCAGTCGAGAGTTCCCCTGGTCGTCGCCAGGGCACTTCTTGTAACAGTGCCCATCATGTGTGACCATGAGTGCGCCGTGAAGGAGGCACTTTCATGTCCCAGGGGAACATCGATGTACCTGTCCAGGTCACCGAGATCGATCCGGAAAAACTCGACGTCTGCACAGTGCTCGAGGTCATCAACCGGATCAGCGGCAAATGGGCGATCGGCATCCTCCTGGAGGCCACGCGGGGCCCGGTGCGGTTCACCGAGCTGGAGCGCGCGGTCGAGGGGATCAGCCGCCGGATGCTGACGCTGACCCTGCGCAACCTCGAGCGCGACGGCCTGCTGGCCCGCACGATCTACCCGACCGTCCCGCCGCGCGTGGAGTACGAGGCCACCGCGATGGCGAAGGAGCTGTACCAGTCGCTGAACGGCCTGCTCGGCTGGGCGGAGCGGCACCGCGAGGACATCACGGCCGCGCGCGTCGTCTACGACGGCCACGCCGCCTGCTGAAACGCGAAAAGCGGCACTTTCACGTGAAAGTGCCGCTTCGGCGTGGAACGGGCCGCGGCGCGAGGTCGGGGAACACTCGCACCGCGGCCCGTGATGGTTCGTGCTCAGCGGGGGCAGTGAGCACGAACGTCAGGGATCAAACCGGGACCTTTTCGCCCTCCGGCTCGGGTTTCGCCGTTTCGTGTTCGTCGAGCATCGTGGCTTCGTCGAACGGCTCGTCGCCGGCGAAGACCCGTTGCGCCTGCTCGCGGTCGAACTCCTTCGTCCAGTTTCCGATGAGGACGGTCGCGACGGCGTTGCCGGCGAAGTTGGTCAGCGCCCGGGCTTCCGACATGAACCGGTCGATGCCGAGGATGAAGCCGACGCCGTTGACCAGGTCGGGCCGGTGCGACTGCAGGCCGCTGGCGAGCACCGCGATGCCCGAGCCGCTGACGCCGGCCGCGCCCTTCGAAGCGATGATCATGAACAGCAGCAGGACGATCTGCGAACCGATCGACAGCGGCGCGTCCTGGGCGGAGGCGATGAACAGCGTCGCCATGGTCAGGTAGATCGCGGTGCCGTCCAGGTTGAACGAGTACCCGGTCGGCACGGTGATGCCGACGACCGACTTGCCGACCCCGAGGTGCTCCATCTTCGCGATCAGCCGCGGCAGCGCCGACTCCGACGACGACGTCGACAGGATCAGCAGGAACTCGCGGCGCAGGTAGTTGAGCAGCTTCAGGATGTTCACCCGCGCGCCGGCCCACAGCACCAGGCCGAGGATGCCGAAGACGAACACCAGGCAGGTCAGGTAGAAACCGATCATGATCACCGCGAGGCTCTTCAACGCGTTGAGCCCGGTCGCGCCGACCACCGCGGCGATGGCGCCGAACGCGCCGACCGGGGCGGCCCACATGATCATCGCCAGGATCCGGAACACCAGCCGCTGGATGCTCTCGATGCCGCGTAGGATCGGCGCGCCCTTCGGGCCGAGCTTCTGCAGCGCGAAGCCGACGAGCAGCGCGACCAGCAGCGTCTGCAGCACCTGGCCTTCGGTGAACGCCGAGACGAGCGTCTTCGGGATGATGCTCAACGCGAATTCGACCGGACCGGCGGCGGCGGTGGCCGACTTCTGGGCGCTCTTCACGTCGGCGGGGTTCAGGTGCAGCCCGCTGCCGGGGTGCAGCAGGTTGCCCACGATCAGGCCGATCGCCAGCGCGAAGGTCGACATCGCGATGAAGTAGACCAGCGCCATCAGGCCGATCTTGCCGACCTTCGCCGCCTTGGCGACGGAGCCGACGCCGATCACGATGGTGCAGAAGATGATCGGCGAGATCATCATCTTGATGAGGTTGACGAAACCGTCGCCCAGCGGCTTCAGGCCCTTGGCGAAGCCGGGGAAGAGAAAGCCGACCGCGATACCCAGGGCGACCGCGACGATCACGGCCAGGTAGAGGTAGCGGGTCTTGTCGCGGCGCGGTGTGGCAGTGGCCACGTCGGGGGTCGGTGTAGGCACCGTTGCCTCCAGCTCGGGGGTGTTCCAGGTTGCGGCACACTGTAGGCGCAGTTCGGTGACCCGGCTCACTTGTGTTCATTGAGTTCGTGTGACGATCGCACCGTCCCCTTCGGACACCCCGGGAAACGCGTGTGCTGATATGAGGAGGTGCCCCCGACGGTGCGGTCCCACTGGAGCCTCGCCCGCCAGCTGCTCGTCCTGCAGCTGGTGGTGCTCTGCGTGCTGGCCGGCGCCGGGATCACTTTCGCCTACCTCGACGCTCAGCGGGCGGTCGACGAGAACGCCGTCGACCAGGTCCACGCGGTCGCCGCGACGGTGGCCGATGCGCCGAGCGTCATCGCCGCGGTGACCACGCCGAACCCGAGCGTGACGCTGCAGCCGTTCGCGGAGCGGGTGAAGATCGACACCGGCGTCGACTTCATCACGATCATGAGCCCGGCCGGGATCCGGTACACCCACCCGACCCCGGCGCTGATCGGCCGGCCCTACATCGGGAACATCGCCAAGGCGCAGCGCGGCGAACGGGTCACCGAGACCTACACCGGCTCGCTCGGCCCGTCGAAGCGCACGGTCGTGCCGGTGTTCGGCGCCGGCCACCGGGTGGTCGCGCTGGTCGCGGTCGGGATCACCGTCGCGGCGATCTCCGCCGAGCTGCGCGAACGGCTGCGGCCGCTGTTCGGCGTCGCCGGCGCGGTGCTGCTGGTCGGCGCACTGGGCGGCTGGCTGATCAGCGCCCGGCTGCGGCGCCAGACCCGCGGGTTCGCGCCGGACGAGCTGAGCAACCTCTTCGAGTACCACGAGGCCGTGCTGCATTCGGTCCGCGAAGGCGTGCTGCTCGTCGGCCGGGACGGGCGGATCGGGCTCTGCAACGACGGCGCCCGGACCCTCCTCGGCCTCGACGCCGACCCCGTCGGGCGCGAGCTGGCCTCCCTGGGGCTGCCGGAGGGCCTGGCCCAGGCGTTCACCTCGGCCGAGAACCGTGCGGAAGAGCTGCACCTGACGGACTCCCGCGTCCTGCTGGTCAGCACGACCGCCGTCCGCTCGGGCGGCCGCGCGCAGGGCACCGTCGTCGTCCTGCGCGACCACACGGAACTGCAGACGCTGACCGGCGAGCTCACCACCGCCCGCGGTCTCGCGGAGGCGCTGCGGTCCCAGGCGCACGAGGCGGCGAACCGGCTGCACACCATCGTCTCCCTCGTCGAGATCGGCAAACCCGAGCAGGCCGTCGAGTTCGCGACCGCCGAGCTCGCGCTCGCCCAGCAGCTGACCGACCGCGTCGTCGCCGCCGTCGCCGAGCCGGTGCTCGCCGCGCTGCTGCTCGGCAAGGCCGCCGAGGCGAGCGAGCGCGGTGTCGAGCTGACGGTCACGCCGGACACCGTGATCGACGACGCGAGCCTCGGGATCGCGGCCCGCGACCTGGTGACCATCCTCGGCAACCTGATCGACAACGGCCTCGACGCCGCCGTGCGCGGCCGCGGCAAGCCGGCGGTCGTCGTCACCGCCCGCTCCGAGGACGGCGGGCTGCTCCTGCGCGTCGCCGACAACGGGCCCGGCATCCCGGAGGACGCCGACGTGTTCCGCCGCGGCTGGTCGACCAAGGCGGAGGACGGCCACGGCCTCGGGCTGGCGCTCGTCGGGCAGGCCGTGCGCCGCTACGGCGGTACGGTCGACGTCGGACGGGACGGCGGCGCGGTGTTCACCGTGCGCCTGCCGCGGCAGGAGGCGGACCGGTGATCCGGGTGCTGGTGGTGGAGGACGAGCCGGTGGCCGCCGAGGCGCACCGCGTCTACGTCGAACGGCTCCCGGGGTTCTCGGTGGCCGGGGTGGTCCACTCCGGCGGCGACGCCCTGCGCTTCTGCGAACGCGAGCCGGTCGACCTGGTGCTGCTGGACTTCTACCTGCCCGACACGCACGGCCTGGCGGTCTGCCGCTCGCTGCGCGCGGCCGGGCTGCCGATCGACGTCATCGCCGTGACGTCGGCCCGCGACCTCGGCCTGGTGAAGGCCGCGGTGTCGGTCGGCGTGGTGCAGTACCTGCTCAAGCCGTTCACCTTCGCGACCCTGCGCGAAAAGCTCGAGCGCTACGCCGAGTTCCGCGACGCCTCCGGCGAGGTCACCGGCCAGGCCGAGATCGACCGGGCCCTCGGCGCGCTGCGCACCACCGACCAGCCGCCGCTGCCGAAGGGCATGAGCGGCGAGACGCTCGAAGCGATCACCGACGCGCTCTCCGGCGCCGCGGAAGGCCTGTCGGCGGGCGCGGCGGCGAGCGCGATCGGCGCGTCCCGCGTCACGGCCCGCCGGTACCTGGAGTACCTGGCGGACAGCGGGATGGCCCACCGCGAGCCGCACTACGGCCAGGTGGGGCGGCCGGAGGTCTGGTACCGGCTCACGCGCGTATAACGACCTATACCCGGCAGCCGGCGACTTCCGGCGGTTCCGGCGACGCTCCCCGTGCGGTACACCGGGAAGATCACCGACCAGGGGAGTGCCGCCATGCGGAAGTGGGCCGGGTTCGTCGCAGCGCTCGTGGTTTCACTCGGGATCGCCACACCCGCGTCCGCCGCCGAGCCGGCGGCCACCGTCACCGAAGTGCAGGTCACCGGGCCGGTGGCGCAGCGGTTCAACCTCGTCGTCCTCGGGGACGGCTACACCGCCGCCGAGCAGCCGAAGTTCTTCGCCGACGTCCAGCGGCACGTCAGCACGCTCTGGTCGCTGGAGCCGTTCAAGTCCTACCGCGGCTACTTCAACGTCTACGCCGTTTCTCTCGCGTCGCCTGAGTCCGGTGTGGACTGTGACCCCTCGCTCGACGCGCCACGCCGGGACACCCCGCTCAACATGGGCTTCTGGGGCGGCTGCAACGCTTCGAGCGTCCAGCGGCTGCTGACCGTCGACGACGCGGCCGCCCAGCGGTACGCCGACCTGGTGCCCGGCACGACCCGCGCGAACCGCCAGATCCTGGCACTGGGCAACAGCACCACCTACGGCGGCGCGGGTGGCACCTACGCGACGGCGTCCGGCGGCAACGCGCTGTCCGCGCTGATCTCGCCGCACGAGCTCGGCCACTCGCTCGGCGGCCTCGACGACGAGTACGACTACTACGCCCGCAACGTCCCGGGTGGCGCGTACGAGGGCGGCGAGCCGGACTCGATCCACCACACACTGCTGACCGAACAGCAGCTGCGCGCCCAGCACGCGAAGTGGTGGCGCTGGCTCGGCGAACCCAGCGAGTCCGGCGGCACGGTCGGCCGCTTCGAAGGCGGGCTGTACACCCAGACCGGCGTCTGGCGGCCGAGCAGGCACTCGATGATGAAGACGCTCGGCTACGCGTTCGACCAGGTCGGCCGCGAACGGATGACGCAGCGGATCGCGGCGAAGGTCCCGCTCGTCGCCGGCGGTACCCCGGCCGGGACGATCGGCGCCGACCGCGTCGTGTGGGTGCGGACGATGCACCCGGTGAGCCACCGCCTGGACGTCACGTGGACGCTCGACGGCACTCGGCTGCCCGGCCAGGAAGCGGTCGACCTGCGCCGCGCGCACGTGCGACCCGGTCGCCACACCTTGACGGCGACGGTGACCGACCCGACGCCGTTCGTCCGCGACCCGGCGGTCCGTCCGACGGCGACCCGCACCTGGACGGTCGACACGGCCGTGGTCACACCGCCCGCGGGTGGACCGGCGGTGGTGGCATCGACGCCGACTTCGCGCCCGGTCGGCGGCCACGACGTGGTCTACGTCGAAACCGGCGAGCCGACCGGCTCGATCCCCGCGGTCGTGTGGTCGCTCGACGGCCGTGTGGCCGGCACCGGATCCGACTACGCCCTCGACGTGTCCCGCGGAACGCACACGCTCACCGCGACGACCGGCGGCACGACGTTGAGCTGGACGGTGGACGCGACCGGCCCGGAAACCACGGCGGAGCTGCCGGCGGGCTCCGTGTACCACGGCTCGTTCACGATGCGCTTGAAGTCCCCGGACGGAATGCCGGAGTTCCGCGTGGACGGCGACGGCTGGCACAAGTTCTACGGCTGGCCGACGAACCCGGACGCGCCCTATCTGTTCACCCCGCGCGGCACGGAGATCGACGGCCTGGCGTACGGCAACCTGGGCGAGGGCGGGCTGACGGTGTCGCCGTTCTCGGAGCGGAAGCCGGGGTACGGCCGGCATCGGATCGAGTACCGGTCCATCGACGCGGCGGGCAACGTGGGTCCGACGAAGTCGGTCACGGTGACGCTGCTGCCGTAAAGCAGTGGCAGGGCTCGTCGCGGGCTTGTAGGTTCCGGGGTCATGGGAACTTTGTGGATGCCCGCATACGGGCGTCAGTCTCTGCAGCGTGACCGCCGCGCCTGACGGCGCGTACCGCTGAAGATCCGATCGCGCCGTACTTCCGGATGCCCTGGCACCCGGAGGCGGTCGAGCGACCCCCCGGGTGCTCCATTCCGCAAGTCTGGAGTGCCTCCCCTTGTCCCGCTCCGTCCATGGTGGCCGCCACGAACTCGGCCAGAACTTCCTGCACCATTCCCCGACGATCGACCGGATCGTCCGGCTCGTGCGCGAGACGGACGGCCCGATCCTGGAGATCGGCGCCGGCGCCGGCGCGCTCACCGAGCATCTCGCGACGCTCGGGCGTGACGTCCTGGCCGTCGACATCGACGAGCACCGCGTGCGCCGGCTCCGGCGCCGCCTTCCGTCGGTGACCGTGGTTCACGACGACGCCCTCCGGATCCCGCTGGACCGGCCGGTCGTCGTCGGCAACCTGCCGTTCCACCTCACCACGCCGATCCTGCGGCGGCTGCTCGCCGATGGCGGCTGGGCCGAGGCGATCCTCCTGACGCAGTGGGAGGTGGCCCGCAAACGCGCCGGCGTCGGCGGCCGCACCATGCTGACCGCGCAGACCGCTCCCTGGTTCGACTTCACGCTGCACGGGCGCGTCCCGGCCGACGGGTTCCGGCCGAAACCGAGTGTCGACGGCGGGCTCCTCACGGTCTCCCGGAGGCGGTCGCCGCTCGTCGGCCCGGCCGAACGCGCCGGTTACGAACAGTTCGTGCGCAAGGTCTTCACCGGCCGCGGCCGCGGGATCGAGCAGATCCTCACCTCGGTGGTCCCGCAACCCTGGCACGCGACCTTGAAGGCCGCCGGGATCCCGCCGTCGGCCCTGCCGCGCGACCTCACCCCGCGGCAGTGGACGGCGCTGTGGAACGGCTAGCGCGGCCGGCCCGGCACCCCCGGCCGCAGCTGCCACGGGTGCGGCCCGGCCAACGGCCGGTACTCGACCCCGAGCGCATCCAGCCGCGGCAGATGGTGGTCGCGCAGCCGTGGCAGGAACTCGCCGTAGTCTCGCGGTCCGCTGCTCCAAGCGACCTCGGCGAACGCCGACAGCCGCGGGAAAGCCATGTAGTCCACCCGCCGGACGCTGTCCAGGTGCTCGCTCCACACCTGCGCCTGCACGCCACGCAGCCGAGGGCCGGTCAACGCCGGTTCGTACGAGTAGACGTCCTCCAAGGTGTGAACCCAGCCGACCGGAATCGGCTCGTCGGGGTGCGCGGACTGCCGGTGGTCCAGGTACACGTGCTGCTCCGGGCACATCACCACGTCGTGCCCCGCCGAAGCCGCCCGGAGGCCCGCGTCCTCGTCGCGCCAGGCGCCGATGACCATCGGGGGCAGACCGCCGATGTCGAGGACCTCGTCCCAGCCCATCGGGGTGCGGCCGCGGGCCACCAGGTGCTGGGCCAGCTGCCGGACGAACTCGCGGTGCGCGTCGGTCGCGCCGGGTGTTTCGTCGCCGCCCAGGGCGATCACCGGAGACGGGAAGATCTCCAGCAGGTGGTCGAACACGGTCCGGAAGAAGTCCAAAGTGGACGAAGTTGGCGAAAGCAGTGAAGTGCTGATGCCCCAGTCGGTCCACACGTCGTAGGACGGCGAAGTCCCTAGCGAGGGGTACGCGGCCAACGCCGCCCGCGCGTGGCCGGGGACGTCGATTTCCGGCACCACGGTGATCGCGCGGGCGGCGGCGTAGGCCACGATCTCCCGCAGGTCGTCGCCGGTGTAGAAGCCGCCGTGCGGGCGTCCGTCCTGCGTGCCCCCGCTGCCGGTCATCGACGACGGCCGCCAAGCGCCCACCGACGTCAACCGGGGAAACGCCGGGACCTCGAAGCGCCAGCCCTGGTCGTCGGTCAGGTGCAGGTTCAGCACGTTCAGCTTGTGCGCGGCCAGCAGGTCGACGAACCGGAGCACCTCGGCCTTGGTCCGGAAGTGCCGGGCGACGTCGAGCAGGCAACCGCGCCAGCCGAACCGCGGGTGGTCCTCGACGACGCCACAGGGCACTGCGTGTCCACTGTGGATCGACGCGGCGCGGAACGCGTCCGGTCCCACGAGCTGTCGCAGCGTTTGCCGCCCGTAGAACTCCCCGGCGGCGTCACCACAGAACAGCACGATGCCGGCGGGTGAGATCTCCAGGCGGTAGCCCTCGGCGGGCAGGTCCGCGGACCGGACGTCCACCGGGGACGGCCACGCGAGGGTGCCGGGCGCGGGTGTCACGGAAACCGGCCGCGGGAGGAGCGTGTCGAACATGTCAGCCCTTCACGGCGCCGGCCATCCCGGACACCAGCCGTCGTTGCACGAGGACGAAGAACACGAGCACGGGGATCGTCATGAGCGTCGAGGAGGCCATCACCGCGCCCCAGTCGGTGTCCTCCGGCTTGAAGAACACCAGGATCGCCTGCGGCAGCGTCTGGTTCTCGGTCTTGGAGATGATGAACGTCTTGGCGAACAGGAAGTCGTTCCACGCGTGGATGAACGCCAGCACGCTGACCGCGACCAACCCGGGCGCCACCAGCGGGAACAGGATCTGCCAGGTGAACCGCATCCGCGAAGCGCCGTCCAGCTTCGCTGCCTCTTCGAGTTCGACCGGCACCGCGGCGACGAACCCGCGCAGCATCCAGATCGCGAACGGCAGGCTGAACGCCAGGTGCACCAGCACCAGCGAACCCAGTTCGTTCAGCCCGAACGCCGGCGCCACGCCGCCGATCTGGCGCATCAGGAAGAACAGCGGGATGGTCAGCGCCTCCACCGGCACCATCTGGGCGACCAGGGTCATCACCAGCAGCACGGTCCGGCCCTTGAACGAGAACCGCGTCAGCGCGACCGCCGACAGGAACGACAGCAGCAGCGACAGCACCACGACGACCAGGGCGACCAGCAGGCTGTTGAGGAAGAACCGCCCGAAGCCGGACACCGTGAGCACGCGCTCGAAGCTGTCGAACGACGGCCTGAACGTCCACGGCTTCGGGTTCGCCGACTGGATTTCGCCCGGTGGCTTCACCGCCGACAACAGCATCCAGTACAGCGGAAAGGCGACGATCCCGGCGATCACGACGGTGACGATCTCGGCGACCAGCCGCCCAGGACGCTTCACAGCCATGCCGCGCTCCGGCGCTGCGACCGGACGTACAGCCCGGTGAAGGACAGCAGCAACAGCGTCATCACGACTCCGATCGCCGAGCCGAGGCCGTACTCCTGCCCGGCGAAGGCCTGCTGGTAGGCGTAGACGTTGAGCACGAGATTGCGCCCGGCCACGCCGCCACCATTGGTCATCACGTAGATCTGGGTGAACACCTTGAAGTCCCAGATGATCGACTGGACGGTGGCGATCATCAGCAGCGGCCGCACCATCGGCAGCACGATCGTCCACGTCGTGCGCCACGTCGACGCGCCGTCGAGCGACGCGGCTTCGAGCACCTCGTCCGGGACGCCCTTGATCCCGGCGTACATCGTGACCAGCACGAACGGGAACGAGCACCAGATCACCTCGGCGGCGACCAGCCCGAACGCGCCGAGCGTGCCGAAGGTCCACGAGTGGTGCTCGAACGGCAGCCCGAGCCCGGACAGCACCTCGTTGACCAGGCCGAAGTCGGTGTCGAACAGGAACAGCCAGACGTAGGAGCCGGCGATCGCCGGCGTCGACCACGCGCCCAGCGCGGCCAGGAACAGCAGCATCCGGGGGAGTGACCGCACCCGGCTCGCCAGTACCGCGAGGCCGGTGCCGACGATCAGGCTGCCGGCGACGCAGGCCGCGGCGAACCCGATCGTCTTGCCGAGCACGGTCCAGAACTGCGCCTGGGACAGCAGGTCCGTGTAGTTCGCGAAGCCGAGGAACACCAGCGGCGCGTTGCCCGCGGCCTGGGGCTGGCCGTAGTCGTAGAAGGAGATCAGGAGCAGCTGGTAGATCGGATAGGCCAGCAGCGCGGCGAGCAGGACGCCCGCCGGGGCGAGGTAGAGCGCGGCGGCCCGGCCGTCCCGTCGCCGCGCCTTCGGGGGCACCGCGACGGGACGGGTTTCCTGTGTGAGCACCACTAGCCGAAGGCCTTGTTCATCGCCGCGGCCGCGTCGGTCAGTGCCGCCGACGGATCCTTCCCGCCGGTCGCGATCTGCTGGACGGCGGTCGGCAGGACGTTCTGGCTGTCGATCTTCGACCACGCCGGCGTCGCCGGGACGAACTTCGTGCCCGCCTTCAAGGTGTCGACGAACGGCTTGAGGGACGGGTCGCTCGCCGCGAGCTTCTGCTGCACGCTGCTCAGCGTGGGCAGGTTCCCCATCGCGGCGTACATCTTTTCCTGGTACTTCGCCCCGCCGAGCAGTTCGACGAACTCCAGCGCCAGGCCGCGGTGTTTGCTCGCGTTGAACACGCCCAGCAGGTTGCCGCCGGCGAACGCCGGGGCGACGCTGCCCGCCGTCGTGCCCGGGAGCGGCACGACGGCGTACTTGCCCTTCACCGCACCCTGTTCGACGGCTTTGCGGTTGAAGTCGCCGCCGATCGTCATCCCGGCCTTGCCGCCGGCGAACGCCGTGACGCTCTGCGTGCCGGTCAGGTTCGCGCACTGCGCGGGAGGGCAGATGTCGTCCTTGAGCAGGTTCGCGTATTGGGTCACGCCGGCCTTGGCCTGCTCGCCGGTCACCGCGGCCTGCCACTTGCCGTCGCTTTGCCGCGCCAGCTCGCCACCGTTGGCCCAGAGGAACGGCAGCATCGCGTAGGTGTACTTGCCGCCGACGGAGATGCCGTAGAGGCCGGGCTTGGCGGCGCGGATCTTCCGGGCGTCTTCGGTGAGTTCGGAGAGCGTCGACGGCGGCTTGAGGCCGAGCTCGGTGAAGACGTCGGTGCGGTAGTACAGCGCGCGGACGCCGGTGTACCAGGGCAGGCCGTAGGTCTTGCCGCCGGACTTCGCGGTGTCCAGCACGGTCGGGATGAGGTCCTTGCCCTCGCTCCACGACGCGAGGTCGCCGGTCAGGTCGGCGAGCGCGCCGGTGGCGGCGTAGCCGGAGACGTCGGTGTTGCCGAACTCGGCGACGTCCGGGGCGTTGGCCGGGTCGTTGAAGGCCCCGGAGAACTTGTCGGCGCGGCCTTCGACCGGCACCCACTGGACGTCGACTTCGACGCCTTGGTGCGCCGCCTTGAACTCGGCGATCGCCTCCTTGACCACGGCCTCCTTCGGCGCGCGGTTGGCCTCGTCGAACAGCCAGACGCGGACGGTGCCGGTCTTGTCGTCCGAGCCGGCGCCCGCGGGCGCGGACTGGGTGGGCGCACAGCCGGCCAGCACGGCCAGCGCAGCGACGAACGGCAGCAGTCTCATGGGTGCCTCCAGTGGGGACCTGAGGTCAGGCGAAATAGACGGAGTTGACGCTGCCGACGGCCAGTTGGCCGGCGGGCGCGCCGGGCAGGCCGGTGGCGGGGTCACGCGGCAGCCACGTGACGGTGCCTGAGCGCTGGTTCGAGACGTAGAACCAGCTTTCGGAAGGGTCGAGGGCCACGTGCCGCGGCCAGTTGCCGCCGGTGGGCACGTTCGACACCAGCTTCAGCATGGCGCCGGAGGCCGTGAACGTGGCCAGGGTGTTCGGACCGCGGACGGTCGCGTAGACGAACTTCCCGTCGCGCGACACGAGGATCTCGCCCGGGAACTGGTCGCCGGTGCTCCCGGCGGGCACGGCCGGGACGACCGAGAGCGCTTTCAGCTTCCCGGCGGCCGCGTCCCAGCTCGCGACCGCCACCTCCGCCCGCAGTTCGCCGAGGATGTAGGCGAACTTTCCGGTGCGGTCGAACGCGAGGTGCCGCGGCCCGGCGCCCGACGGCAGCTTCAGCTGCTGGTGCAGTGAAAGCTTCCCGGCGGCGAAGCCGTAGACGTACACCGAGTCGGCGCCCAGGTCGACCGCCACCACCCAGCGGCCGCTCGGGTCGTTGACGACCTGATGCGCGTGCGCGTCCCGCTCGGCACCGTGGTGGGTGACGAGGTCCGTGGCCGGCCCGAGCTTGCCGCCGGCCAGGATCGGCAGCACGACGACGCTGCCCGAGCTGTAGTTCGCGGCCAGCACGTACTTCCCGCTCGAATGCACCGAAAGGTGCGTCGGCGCGCCACCCTTCGAGGAGACCTTGTTGAGCAGCTTCGGTTTCGTGGCGTCGGCGACGTTCAATGCCGAGACGTAGCCCGCCGGGTCGCCCTCGTTGGTGACGTACAGCGTCTTGCCGTCGGCGCCGCTGTCGAACCACGACGTGTCGGTGATCCCCGGGATCGTCCGGAGCAGGGACAGCGCCGCGCCCGAACGCGTGGCGACGTCGAGACCGTGCCCGGTCGCCCCGGTGGTGTAGCTGCCGATGTACAGCGTGGTGCCGGTGAAGCAGCCCTTCTCCGTGGTGGTCGCGCCGGCCGCCTGCGTGCCGAGGATCGTGGCGGCCCCCGCACCCGCGGCTGCACCGAGGAACGTGCGACGGGAAAGTCCGGTCATCGTCTTTGTCTCCCAACGGGTTTCGGCGGTGACAGGCTTCAGTATGGTCTAGACCAGCGCCATCAGCAATGCCGCGACGCCGAATCCCGAAAGGGACAGCACGGTTTCCAGCGCGGTCCAGGACTTGATCGTCTGCGGCACCGTGAGGTTGAAGTACCGCGAAACGATCCAGAACCCGCCGTCGTTGACGTGCGAGGCGATGATCGACCCGGCCGAGATGGCCATCACCAGCAGGGCCAGCTGGATCTGCGAATAGCCGAGCTGGGCCACGGCCGGGCCGAGGATGGTGCTCGTCGTCACGATCGCCACCGTCGCCGAGCCCTGGGCGATCCGCATGCCGCAGCTGATCACGTACGCCGCGAGGATCACTGGCAACCCGGCGTCGTGCAGCGAGTCGGCCACGGCCTTGCCGATCCCGGTGGCCGCGAGCACCGCGCCGAAGAACGCGCCCGCGCCGACCACCAGCAGGATCATCGCGACCGGCCGCAGCGACTTCGCGGCCAGCTCGTTGAGGTCCTTGCCGGTGAACCCGCGCCGCAGGCCGAGCAGCCACGAAGCCAGCAGGACGGCGACGGTCAGCGCGACCGCGGGGGTGCCGATGAACGCGGCGACCCCGGCGAGGGCGGAGCCCTTCGGCAGCCAGATGCTGCCGAACGTGCCGGCCAGGATCAGCACCAGCGGCACCGCGATGATCGCGGCGACCAGCCCCAGCGACGGCGGGTTCTCTTCGCGCTCGCCCTCTTCTTCGGCGAAGACCATGTCCTCGGGCACGCCGACGTCGATGCGCTTGCCGATCCAGGTCGCGTAGAGCACGCCGCCGACGAGGAACGCGGGGATGCCGCAGGCCAGGCCCATCAGGATGATCCAGCCGAGTTCGACGTGCAGGAGCCCGGCCGCGGCCACCGGACCCGGGTGCGGCGGCAGGAAGGCATGCGTGATGGACAGGCCGGCCAGCAGCGGCATCGCGTACAGCACGAGCGAGCGGCCGCCCTGCCGCGCGGCGACGTAGACGAGCGGGGCCAGCACGAAGATGCCGATGTCGAAGAACACCGGGATGCCGAAGACGAACCCGGCGACCCCCATCGCCAGCGGTGCCCGCTTCTCGCCGAACGACCGCAGCAGCGCCCCGGTGAGCACCTTCGCGCCACCCGAGCGTTCCAGGATCGAGCCGAGGATCGTGCCCAGCCCGATGATCGCCGTGATGTGCCCGAGGATGCCGCCGAACCCCTTCTCCAGCAGCGAGTCCGACGCCTTCTGCGCCGAGCCGACGATGGTGCCGACGGGCAGGCCCGCGGCCAGCGCGGTGAGCAGGCCGACGACGATGAGGGCGATGAAGGGTTCGAGCCGCAGCTTGATGATCAGCACCAGCAGGACGGCGATCGAGACGGCGGCGAGCGTGAGCAGGCCGCCCGTGGTGTGTTGCAGCCAGTGGATCATCGGGCTCTCCCGGGGTTGCGCAGGGACCGGCCGGCGAGGGCGCCGGTGGGACGGCCGTCGTCGAGGGCGGCGACGCCGTTGACGAAGACGTGGGTGATCCCCGCGGCGGGCTGCCGCGGGTCGTCGAAGGTGGCGGTGTCGGCGACCGCGTCCGGGTCGAACAGCACCAGGTCGGCGGCGTGTCCGGCGCGGACCAGCCCGCGGTCGGTCAGCCGCAGCCGCCGTGCGGCCCGACCGGTCAGGTGGGCGACGCACTCGGCGAGGTCCAGGACGCCCAGTTCGCGGACGTACCGGGCGAGGTATCGCGGGAACGTGCCCCAGGCGCGCGGGTGCGGCCGCGCGCCGACGAGGAGCCCGTCGCTGCCGCCGGTGTGCGTGGAGTGCCGCATGATCGCCTGGACGTTCTCCTCGTGCCCGACGTGCATCAGGCACGACGTGCCGAGCCGTTCGTCGAGCAGCGTGTCGAAGTACAGTTTCGCGGGTTCGGTGCCTTCCCCGCGCGCCGACGCGGCGACGCTGTGCCCGACGAGGTGGGCGTTGCGGTCGTTGCGGACGCCGTTGATCTCGATGGCGTCCCAGTCGATCGGGACGCCGTGCGCACCGTCCGAACCGGACTCCTCGATCTCGGCGCGGATCCGCTCGCGTTCGTCCACATCGGACAAGCGGGCCAGCGTCGCGTCGAGGCCGCCTTCGGTCGCCCAGCTCGGCAGCAGCGCCGAGAGGTAGGTCGCGCCCGGCAGGTACGGGTAGGTGTCGAGGGTGACGTCACAGCCGTCGGCCAGGGCCTCGTCGAGGAGCTTCAGCAGGTCGGGCGCCTTGCCCTTGTTCACCGAGAAGTTCATCGTCGCGTGCGCCAGGTGGAGCGGGCAGCCGGAGCGCCGCGAGACGTCGATCATCTCGGCGAACGCCGCCAGCGCGCCCTTGCCGTAGCTGCGGTGGTGCGGGCTGTAGAAGCCGCCCAGCTCGCCGACCACCCGGCACAGCTCGACCAGCTCACCGGTGTCCGCGTACATCCCGGGTGTGTAGGTGAGGCCCGAGGACATTCCCATCGCGCCTTCGCGCAGGCCGGTGGACACGAGTTCCTTCATCCGGTTCAGCTCGGCGTCCGTCGCCCGCCGGTCGTCCCAGCCGACGGCGAGCATCCGGACCGTGCCCTGCGGGACCAGGTAGGCCGCGTTCACGGCGATGCCCTGGTCGAGGCGATCGAGGTACTCGCCGACCGAGCGCCAGTTCCAGTCGAACCCCGGTGGATCGTCGTTCCAGCCCGCGAGCTGCTGCCGCAGGGCTTCGAGGACGACGTCGTCCACGGGCGCGTACGAAAGCCCGTCCTGGCCGAGCACCTCGGTGGTGACGCCCTGGGTGATCTTGGCCGGGTGCTCGGGGTTCGCCAGCAGCTGCAGGTCGGAGTGCGAGTGCATGTCGATGAACCCGGGTGCGAGCACCAGGCCGTCCGCGTCGATGTTCCGCCGCCCGGCCAGCGAGCCCGCATCGGCGACGCTCGCGATCCGGCCGCCGGTGATGCCGACGTCGTGCCGGGTGATCGCGTCGCCGGTGCCGTCGGCGACCAGCGCGCCCTTGACGACGACGTCCATCAGAACCACGTCCGGACGAGGTCGACGACGGTCTCGCCGTCGGCCGCGGTCACCGGGATCAGCGGCCACTTGTCGAACACCGTGCACGGGTGGGAGAGGCCGAGCCCGATCCAGTCGCCCACGTCGACGGGCGACCCGGCGGGCAGCGTGAGGAACGCGTGCTGGTCGTTCATCTTCGCGACGACGTGACCTTCGAGGGGCTCCGCACCGCCGCCCGGGGTGCGCCGCAGCTGCGGCTCGGGCATGCCCTCGTCGAACGACGCGTCGCGCTTGCCGATGGTCAGCAGCGCCAGCTCGTCCGACGGCTTCGACGTCACCTGCGCCCAGGCCCGGAGCGCGGGCCGGAACGACGCGACACCGTCGATGCGCGGGTGGTCGCCGAGCGGGGAGATCTGGCGGTAGAAGCCGTCGTCGTGGGTGACGTACGCGCCGCTGCGCAGCACCGGCAGCACGTCGAGACCGTCCGGCCACGGCTTCGTGAGCTCGTTGGCGACCTGGTCGAAGTACGCGCTGCCGCCGGCGCTGACGATGATCTGCCCGTCGAGGAGCCCCTTGTCCGCGAACGAGATCGCGAGCTCACGCAGACCGTCCACATAGGAGCTGATCTTGGCGAGCGCGGCATCGTCGGTGTCGTGCGAGAGGGCGCCCTCGTAGCCGCCGGTGCCGCGCAGCCGCAGCACCGGGCTGGCGTGGACCGCTTCGGCGATCGCCAGCGCGGTCGCGGTGTCGCGGACGCCGGTGCGGCCGCCGTCGGCCCCCAGCTCGAGGAGGACGTCGACCGGGCGCTCCGTCCCTTCGAGGGCTTCGGTCATCAGCTCGACGCCGCGCACCGAGTCGACCCAGCAGACGAACTCGAAGTCCGGGTCCGCCGCCAGCTCGGCGGCCAGCCAGCGCAGGCCCGCCGGGTCGAGGAACTGGTTGGCCAGCAGGATCCGGGACACCCCGAAGGCGCGGTATATCCGGAGGTGGCCGGCGTTCGCGCAGGTCAGGCCCCACGCGCCGTGCTCGATCTGGCGCGCGAACAGCTGCGGTGCCATGGTCGTCTTGCCGTGCGGGGCCAGCACCACGCCGCGGGCGGCGCACCACGCGGCCATCGTCCGCAGGTTGTGTTCGAGGGCTTCGTCGTCGAGCACGACGAACGGCGCGAAGAACCCGTCGGCGAACAGGTTGAGCCGCCGGTCCGCGGCTTCGGCGAGGGTGAGCCCGGCCAGGGCGGGAGCGGCCGAGCGGAAGCGCCAGTCGATCCGCTCCTGCCGGAGGGCGTCGAGCGCGGCGGTGTCCATCGTGCAGACGGTGGTTTCGGGGGATGTCATCGGCGGCGACCTCGGTTGCGTATGTTGCAACGGCTGTTGCGTATGTTGCGCGCCATAGGTGTAGCATCCGGGTCGGCACAGGTCAACGGGGTGAAAGGCAGGGAGACGGAAAGTGACGAGCGGGCCCGAGGTGCTGTGTATCGGCGAGTCGATGGCGCTGTTCGTGCCCGCCGAACCAGGTCCGCCGGACGAGGTGAAGCGGTGGGTGCGCACCATCGGCGGCGCCGAATCGAACGTGGCCTGCAACCTCCCGGCGCTGGGCGTGTCGAGCGGCTGGGTGAGCGCGGTCGGTGACGACCCGTTCGGCCGCGCGATGCTCCGGGAAATCGCTGCCACCGGCGTCGACGTCAGCTCGTGCTACGTCGACCCGGCGCGCCCGACTGG
This sequence comes from Amycolatopsis sp. NPDC051128, assembly GCF_040682715.1. Lineage (NCBI taxonomy): Bacteria > Bacillati > Actinomycetota > Actinomycetes > Pseudonocardiales > Pseudonocardiaceae > Amycolatopsis > Amycolatopsis sp. NPDC051128. The sequence goes on from NZ_JBFBBN010000007.1 coordinate 194,455, forward strand.
GCTCTACATCAAGGAAAGCGGCGCCGGCGGCAGTCCCGTGCGCTACTACCGGACCGGCTCGGCGGCGTCCGCGATGGACCCGTCGTTGCTGGGCCGGCTGGACCTCGACGGCGTCCGCGTGCTGCACCTGTCGGGGATCACGCCCGCGCTGTCCGACAGCTGCCTCGCGCTGGTGTGCGCCCTTCTGGAGATGCCCCGCGGCGACCGGCTGATCTCGTTCGACGTCAACCTGCGGCCCGCGCTCTGGGCCGGCCGCGAACCCGGCCTGCTCGCGGAACTGGCCGGGCGGGCCGACATCGTGCTGACCGGCGACGACGAGGCCCGGCAGGTGTGGGGGACCGGCGACCCGGCGGAACTGCGGGCCCTGCTGCCGGGGCCGCGCACGCTCGTCGTCAAGCACGGCGAACGCGGGGCGACGCTGGTCGAGGGCGAGCCGTTGTTCGCGCCCGCGCTGCGGGTCGACGTCGTCGAGCCGGTCGGCGCCGGCGACGCGTTCGCCGCCGGGTTCCTCGCCGCGACGCTGCGCGGCGCCGGACCGTTGGAACGGCTGCGGCAGGGGCACCTGCAGGCCGCCGTCACCCTGCTCACCCACGACGACGTCGGGGTGCCGCTGCCTCGCCCGGTCGTGGCTACCCTGCTGCACGCGGACCCGGACGAGTGGCGTTCGGTGCGGCTGACCGGAGAAGGCGTGGTGCGCACGTGAGTCAGAGTCTGGATCGAGCGCTGACGCTGTTGAACTCGATCGCGAAGGATGCTCGCACCCTCGACGACCTCGCCGACGAGATCGGCGTGCACAAGTCGACCGTGCTGCGGCTGTTGCGCACCCTCGAACAGCACCACTTCGTGCGGCGCGAGGGCACCCGGTACTACCGGCTCGGCAGCGCCATGTTCGACCTCGCCAACCAGGCCCTGGATTCCTTCGACGTCCGGCGCAGCGCCCACGCCGCGCTGGCCGCGCTCAACGCGCGCACCGGGCACACCGTGCACCTGGCCAGCTACGAAGACGGCGAAGTCGTCTACATCGACAAGTTCGAGGGACGGCACTCGGTGCGGATGTACTCGCGCATCGGCAAGCGCGCGCCGCTGCACTGCACGGCCGTGGGGAAGGTCCTGGTCGCGGCGATGCCGCCGGCGCGGCGGGAGGAGATCGCGCGGTCGATCGACTACCCGGTGCGGACGCCGAACACGATCACGACGCCCGAGGCCTACCTCGCCGAGCTGGAACGCGTGGACCGGCTCGGGTACGCCGTGGACAACGCCGAGCACGAGGACTTCATCCACTGCGTCGCGGCGCCGGTGCGCGGGGCGGACGGCGAGGTGCTGGCCGCCGCGTCGATGTCGGTGCCGAAGGTGCTGCTCGACTACGAAGGCCTGCTGGGGCTGGTGCCCGAGCTGCGGGCCGCCACGAAGGAAGCTTCCGTCCACAGTGGATGGACGGAGAACGGAAAGGGGCACTGATGAGCAAGACGGCAGTTTCCACCGAGAACGCGCCGAAGCCGCCGGCGAAGTTCTCACAGGCCGTCCGCAAGGGGAACCTGCTGCAGGTCGCCGGCCAGGTCGCGTTCGACCCGGCCACGAACGAGATCGTCGGCGACGACGTCGCGGGCCAGACCCGGCAGACGTTCAAGAACATCGAGGCCGTGCTGTCGGCGGCGGGCTCGAGCCTCGCCGACGCGATCATGGTCCGGGTGTACCTGACCGACACGGCGCACTTCGCGCCGTTCAACGAGGTGTACGACGAGCTGATCGGCGACGCGCCGCAGCCGGCGCGCACGACGGTGTACGTCGGCCTCCCGGGTGAGCTGCTCGTCGAGATCGACGTGCTCTGCGTGCTGGACTGAGCCTTCGGTGGGCCGGGTCGTGCCCGGCCCACCGGTTCAGCCGAGGACGCTCGTGTAGCCGTTCAGGGCGGGCTGCCCGCCGAGGTGCGCGTACAGCACGTTCGAGCCGCGCTCGATCTCGCCGCGGCCGACGAGGTCGATGAGCCCGGCCATGGACTTGCCCTCGTACACGGGGTCGGTGATCATCCCCTCCAGCCGGGCGCACGTCTCGATGGCGTCCACAGTGGACTTGTCGGGGATGCCGTAGATCCCGGCGTGGTAGCGGTCGTCCAGTTCGACCTCGGGGATCTCGCCGGCGCCGATCAGCTCGGCGGTGTTCCGCGCGATCCGCGTGACCTGCTCGCGGGTTTCGCCGGGCTTGGCCGAGGCGTCGATGCCGAGGATCCTGCGCTTCTTGCCGAGCGCGGTCCCGGCGACCATCCCGGCCTGGGTGCTGCCGGTGACCGAGCAGACGACGACGGTGTCGAAGAAGACGCCGAGGTCTTTCTCCTGCTGTTCCAGCTCGACGATCCAGTTCGCGAAACCGAGCCCGCCGAGCCGGTGGTCGGACGCGCCGGCGGGGATGGCGTACGGCTTCCCGCCGCGGGCCTCGGTCTCCGCGATCGCGTCCTCCCACGTCTGCTTGAAGCCGATGCCGAAGCCGGCTTCGACGAGCCGGACGTCGGCGCCGAGGATCCGCGAGAGCTGGATGTTGCCGACCTTGTCGTAGAGCGGGTCGTGCCAGTCGACCCAGCTCTCCTGGACGAGCACGGCCTTCAGCCCGGCGCGCGCCGCGGCGGCCGCGACCTGCCGGGTGTGGTTGGACTGGACCCCGCCGATGGAGACGAGGGTGTCGGCACCCTGGGCGAGCGCGTCGGCGACCAGGTACTCCAGCTTGCGGGTCTTGTTCCCGCCGAACGCGAGACCCGAGTTCACGTCCTCGCGCTTGGCCCAGATCCGCGCGCCACCCAGGTGGTCGCTCAGCCGGTCCAGGGGGTGCACCGGCGACGGGCCGAAGAGCAGGGGGTAGCGCGGGAAGTCGGCCAGGGTCATCGGTCCTCCAGCAGGTCGGTCCAGATGGTCGAGATCACGGAGACCGCCGTGCCGGTGTCGCGCTTCTCCAGGGCGTCGATGAGCCTCGTGTGGCGCTCGACGGAGTTCCAGGCCAGCGCCGAGCTGAACCGGGCATGCTCGAGACGGCGCAGCAGCGGTGTGTAGCGGTCGAGGGTCGCGGCGACCGCGGCGTTGCCGGCCAGTCGGACCGGGACGTCGTGCAGCTCGTCGTCCGCTTCGACGGCGGCCGCGATGTCGCCGGCCTCGATCGCCGCCGCGAAGCGGTCGTTGGCCGCGCGCATCGCGGCGACGTCGTCCGCGCGGCACTTCGGCGCGGCCTGCCGGACGGCGAACTCGTGCAGCAGCCGGACGATCTCGCGCGCGTCGGCGACGTCGGCGGTCAGCACCTCTGAGACCCGGGTGTAGCTCTGCGGCTTGGACTCGACGAGGCCGTCTTCGGCCAGTCGGCGCAGCGCCTCGCGCACGGGGGCTTTCGAGAGCCCGAGCTGCTCGGCGAGGTCGCCGTCCCGGAGTGGAGCACCGGGCGGCAGGGTGCCGTCGACGATGGCGTGGCGGATGCGGTCGTACGCCTCGTCACGGAGCAACGGGCGGGTGACCTTGGGAAGACTCACATGTAACATGTTAGATGTCGGAGGACTCGTCCGGCAAGGAGCCGGACGAGCGGGACGAGTCAGTAAACGGGGCCGGTGTACTTTTCCCCGGGGCCCTGACCAGGCGGATCGGGCACGACCGATGCCTCGCGGAAGGCCTTCTGGAGCGACTGCAGGCCATCGCGCAGCGGGCCGGCGTGCAGTCCGAGGTACTCCGCGGAGGCGGTGACGAGCCCGGCCAGCGCGGTGATCAGGCGGCGCGCTTCGTCGAGGTCGCGATGCGGGGAGGCCGCCGGGTCGGGGTCGGCGAGGCCGAGCCGTTCGGCGCCGGCCGACAGCAGCATCACCGCCGCCCGGCTGATCACCTCCACGCTGGGGATGTCCTCCAGGTGGCGCGCTTCCGGGGAATACGGGGGCTGTTGGGAAGGTTGTTCCGACACGTCTGGTACCCTTCCACGTGCGACCAGCTCCCGAGCGATCGGGGGCGGCAAGTGGAGCCCCGCTCCCACCCGCGTCACCGTACAGGTGTCCGGGTCCGGTCTCGCCCGGACGCAAGTGCCGGGTGAAGTGCCCGGCTTCGCGGCCGGGTGCGATCGGAAACAGAGTGGGCCCCGCGCACCGACACACGGTGACCGGGGCCTTCGCTATGTGGGCACCAGGTCGACGAGAACAGGAAACATTCCTCGGACCAAGGAGGCCCCATCAGCTCCGAGACACGCATCAACGACCGAATCCGGGTGCCGGAGGTCCGACTCGTCGGACCGGCCGGTGAACAGGTTGGCATCGTCCGGATCGAGGATGCGCTGCGCCTGGCGCAGGAGAACGACCTCGACCTCGTCGAGGTCGCGCCGCAGGCCCGCCCGCCGGTGTGCAAGCTCATGGACTTCGGCAAGTTCAAGTACGAGAGCGCGCAGAAGGCCCGCGAGTCCCGCCGCAACCAGCAGCTGACCGTCATCAAGGAACAGAAGCTGCGCCCCAAGATCGACCAGCACGACTACGAGACCAAGAAGGGTCACGTGTCGCGCTTCCTGGCGGCGGGCAACAAGGTCAAGGTCACGATCATGTTCCGCGGTCGCGAGCAGTCCCGGCCGGAGCTCGGCTACCGGCTGCTGCAGAAGCTCGCCGAAGACGTTACGGAGCTGGGCTTCGTCGAGTCGTCGGCCAAGCAGGACGGCCGCAACATGATCATGGTGCTGGCCCCGCACAAGAACGTGAAGCCGAAGGCCAAGGCAGAGACGGCCCCCGAGCCGGTCCCCGAGGCGTAGGCGCCGACCAGCACATGTCAGCGGCTCACCGGATTCTCCGGTGAGCCGCCGCACGAAAGAGGATTGAAATGCCGAAGATGAAGACCCACAAGGGGACGTCCAAGCGGATCCGCGTCACGGGCTCGGGCAAGCTGCGCCGCCAGATGACCGGCCGCCGGCACCGCATGGAGAAGAAGTCCAGCCGCGTGACCCGCCGTCTCGAGGGCACCACCGAGGTGTCGCAGACCGAGGTCAGCCGCGTCAAGCGCCTGCTCGGCATCTGATCCTTCCCCAACTTGCTGTAACCACCCGGGGCGTCCCCCTCGCCCCCTGAGATCGACAGGATGGACCCGTGGCACGCGTCAAGCGGGCGGTAAACGCCCAGAAGAAGCGTCGCGCAACTCTGGAACTGGCCAGCGGCTACCGCGGCCAGCGTTCGCGGCTGTACCGCAAGGCCAAGGAGCAGACGCTTCACTCGCTCAACTACGCCTACCGGGACCGTCGTGCCCGCAAGGGTGACTTCCGCCGCCTGTGGGTCACCCGCATCAACGCGGCCGCCCGGGCGAACGGCGTGACCTACAACCGGTTCATCCAGGGCATCAAGGCCGCGGGTGTCGAGGTCGACCGCAAGATCCTCGCGGATCTGGCCGTCAACGACGCCGCCGCCTTCACCGCGCTGGCCGAGCTCGCCAAGGCCAACGTGAACACCGGCGAAGCGAAGTCGGCCTGACCGGCAGTTCTCCCCGACCCGGGGTGGATCCGTTCACCGAACGGACCCCCCGGGTCGTTGCTGCGCGCAAGCTGACGCGCCGCGGGGAACGCGACAAGGCCGGCCGGTTCCTGGCCGAAGGCGCCAACGCCGTCGAGGCCGCGCTGGCGGGCGGCAAGGTGGCCGAGCTGTTCGTCACCGAGCGCGCGGCGGCGCAGCACGCGGAACTGGTGGACGCGGCCCGCGCGGCCGGCGTCCCGGTTTCGCCGATCACCGACCGCGCTGCCGACGGGTTGTCCGAAACCGTGACGCCCCAGGGCATCGTGGCCGTCTGCGCACTGCTGGACCGTCCGCTCGACGAGGCCGTGGCCCCGGGCGCCCGGCTCGTGGTGGTGCTGGTGGACGTCGCCGACCCCGGCAACGCGGGCACGGTGATCCGCGTCGCCGACGCGGCGGGCGCCGACGCGGTCGTCCTGGCGGGCGACACGGTCGACCCCCACAACGGCAAGTGCGTCCGCGCGGCCGCCGGCAGCCTGTTCCACCTGCCGATCGCGCGGGTGCGCGACGTTCCCACCGCGCTGGCGGCCTGCTCGGCCGCGGGCCTGCGCACGTTCGCCGCGCACGGCTACGCGGACGCCGAACTCGATCGGGTGGATCTCACCGCGCCGACGGCGTGGGTGTTCGGCAACGAAGCCCACGGCCTGCCGTCCGACGTGCTCGACCGCACCGACCTCGCGGTCCGGATCCCCCTGTACGGCAAGGCGGAAAGCCTCAACCTCGCGACCGCGGCGGCCGTCTGCGTGTACACGAGCGCGATGGCGGCGCGGCGCTGACCGGCTGCCGGTCTTGGACGCCGCGCTGACCTGCGGGGTACCTCGCGCCCGTTGATCGGCTTCGGTTCTTCAGACGCCGCGCTGACCTGCGGCGACACTGCGCGCGCCGCGTTTTCCCGAGGCTCGGTGCCGGCCTGCCCGGCCCTCGCCGTGGCCCGCGCCGACCGTGCATCCGCACCCGCCGAGGGCGACCGGGGGCGCGCGGACCCGATCCCATAGACTTTTCCCGCCTTTGACCTCTCGTGCGCCGCGTGTCCAGCGGAGCACGAACGACCAGTCCCAGCGGACGCCGAGGAGTTATGTCCGGAGCCAAGGAGAAGCAAGCCCAGGGTGCGGTGCTGGCCCCCGAGACGCTGCAGGAGGCGGTCAAAGCCGCCGAAGCCGCGTTCGCCGCCGCGACCGGGCTCGAGGCGCTGGCCGAGGTCAAGCCGGCGCACCTCGGCGACCACTCGCCGCTGCTGCTGGCCCGCCGCGAGATCGGCGCCCTGCCCAAGCAGGAGAAGGCCGAGGCCGGCAAGCGCGTCAACGAGGCCCGCCAGGCCGTCCAGTCGGCCTTCGACACCCGCCGCGCCGAGCTCCAGGTGGAGCGCGACGAGCGCGTGCTGCGCGAAGAGACCGTCGACGTCACGCTCCCGTGGGATCGCGTCCCGCGCGGCGCGCGGCACCCGATCAGCACCGTCTCCGAGCGCGTCGCGGACGCGTTCGTCGCGATGGGCTACGAGGTGGCCGAGGGGCCGGAGCTCGAAGCCGAGTGGTTCAACTTCGACGCGCTGAACTTCGGCAAGGACCACCCCGCGCGTCAGCTGCAGGACACGTTCTACGTCGGCGAGGAGGACTCCGGCCTGGTGCTGCGCACGCACACCTCGCCGGTGCAGGCACGCACGCTGCTGCACCGTGACCTACCGGTGTACGTCGTCTGCCCCGGCCGGACGTACCGGACCGACGAGCTTGACTCGACGCACACGCCGGTGTTCACCCAGGTCGAGGGCCTCGCGGTGGACAAGGGCATCACCATGGCGCACCTCAAGGGCACGCTGGACGCCTTCGCCCGCGCCATGTTCGGCGAGAATTCGAAGACGCGGTTGCGCCCGCACTTCTTCCCCTTCACCGAGCCGTCCGCGGAAGTGGATGTCTGGTTCGAGGAGAAGAAGGGTGGCCCCGGCTGGGTCGAGTGGGGCGGCTGCGGCATGGTCAACCCGAACGTGCTGCGTGCCTGCGGCGTCGATCCCGAGGTGTACTCGGGCTTCGCCTTCGGCATGGGCATCGAGCGCACCCTGCAGTTCCGCAACGGGATCCCGGACATGCGCGACATGGTGGAAGGCGACGTCCGCTTCACCCTTCCCTTCGGAACGGAGGCGTAGTGCGAGTCCCAGTCAGCTGGCTGACCGAACACCTCGACATCGCTGAGGAGGTCACGCCGCAGGACCTGGCCGACGCGTTCGTGCGGATCGGGATCGAGGTCGACGACCTGAGCGAGCTCGGTCCCGTGACCGGACCGCTGGTCGTCGGGCGCGTCGCCGAGGTCGAGGAGCTCACCGAGTTCAAGAAGCCGGTCCGGTTCTGCCGCGTCGACGTCGGCGAGCCGGCCGATGACACCGACGAGGCCGAAGACGAAGACGAAGACAGCGAGTTCGATGAGGACGCCGAGTTCGACGAGGGTCCGCACGGCATCAAGACCCGCGGGATCATCTGCGGTGCGCGCAACTTCGCCGAGGGCGACCTGGTCGTCGTCGCGCTGCCCGGCGCGGTCCTGCCCGGCGGCTTCGCCATCGCTTCCCGCAAGACCTACGGCCGGATCAGCGACGGCATGATCTGCTCGGCGCGCGAGCTCGGCCTCGGCGACGACCACACGGGCATCCTCGTGCTGCCGCCGGGCACCGCCAGCCCGGGTGACGACGCCCAGGAGCTGCTCGGCCTCGGCGACTCGGTGATCGAGCTCGTTCCGACCCCGGACCGCGGTTACGCGCTCTCGGTCCGCGGCCTCGCGCGCGAGCTGTCGAACGCGCTGGACGTGCCCTTCGGCGACCCGGCGCTGCTGGAGGTCCCGGCGGCCGAGGGCGACGCCTGGCCGGTTCGCGTCGAGGACCCGGAGGGCTGCCCGCGGTTCGTGCTGCGCCGGGTCACCGGCGTGGACGCGACCGCGCCGACCCCGTGGTGGATGCGGCGGCGGCTGATGCTGGCCGGCATCCGTTCCATCTCCCTGGCCGTCGACGTCACGAACTACGTGATGCTCGAGCTCGGGCACCCGCTGCACGCGTTCGCCACCAAGGCCATCCAGGGCGATCTGGTGGTGCGCCGGGCGAAGCCGGGCGAGAAGCTGACCACTTTGGACGATGTCGAGCGCACGCTCGACCCGGACGACATCGTCATCGCCGACGACAGCGGCGTCATCTCCCTCGCCGGCACGATGGGTGGCGCGAGCACCGAGATCACCGCGGAGAGCACCGACGTGCTGCTCGAGGCGGCGCACTGGAACCCGGCCGCGATCAGCCGCACCGCGCGGCGCCACAAGCTGTTCTCCGAGGCGGCCAAGCGGTTCGAGCGGTTCACCGACCCGCAGCTGTGCGCGGCCGCCGTCGAGCTGGCCGCCCGGCTGCTGCGCCAGTACGGCGACGCCGCCATCCAGCCCGGCCGCACCGACGAGGGCGGGGTCGAGCCGAACCCGGCGGTGATGATGCCGATCAACCTGCCCGACAAGGTCGCGGGCGTGAACTACAAGCGCGGCGTGACCGTCCGCAGGCTCACCCAGATCGGCTGCAAGGTCTCGGTCGGCACCGGCGACGACGGCACCGGCCTGGTCACCGCCATCCCGCCGAGCTGGCGCGGCGACCTGCGCCAGCCCGCCGACCTCGTCGAGGAGGTGCTGCGGCTGGAGGGCTACGACAGCATCCCGTCGACGCTGCCCGCCGCCCCGGCCGGCCGCGGACTGACCGACGCCCAGCGGCGCAGCCGCAACGTGGCACGCGCGCTCGCCGAGGCCGGGTACGTCGAGGTGCGGCCGTTCCCGTTCGTCGGCGACGCGGTGTGGGACGCGTTCGGCCTTCCGGCCGACGACGTCCGCCGCAACACCGTCGTGGTGCGCAACCCGCTGGAGGCCGACCGCAACCGGCTGGCCACCACGCTGCTGCCCGGTCTGCTGGACACGATGCAGCGCAACGTGTCGCGGGGGATGAAGGACGTCTCGCTGTTCCACATCGGCCAGGTGGTGCTGCCCGCGCCGAACCCGCTGAAGGTGCCGGACCTCGGCGTCGACCGGCGGCCGAGCGACGAGGAGCTCGCGCTGCTCGAAGCGGCCGTGCCGCAGCAGCCGCTGCACGTCGCCGTGGTGCTCGCCGGTCAGCGCCACCGCGCCGGCTGGTGGGGCCAGGGTGAGCAGGCGAACTGGGCCGACGCGGTGCAGGCGGCCCGGACGGTCGCCGAGGCCGCGGGGATCGAGCTGACGGTGCAGGCCGCCGACCTGCCGCCGTGGCACCCGGGCCGCTGTGCCCAGCTGCGCGTCGGCGACTGGCCGGTCGGCCACGCCGGCGAGCTGCACCCCAAGGTGGTCGAGGCACTCGGCCTGCCGCCGCGGACGGTGGCGATGGAGCTGGACCTGGACGCGATCCCGCTGCCGGACTCCCGCCCGGCGCCGAGCGTGTCCGGCTACCCGCCGGTGCTGCTCGACGTCGCCCTCGTGGCGGCGGCGGACGTGCCGTCGGCGGATCTCGCCGCGGTCCTGCGCGAGGGGGCCGGCGAGCTGCTCGAGGACATCACGCTGTTCGACGTCTACACCGGCGAGCAGGTCGGCGAGGGCAAGCGGTCGCTGGCGTACAAGCTCCGGTTCCGCGCCGCGGACCGGACCCTGACGGTCGACGAGGCCACCAAGGCCCGCGACGCGGCGGTCGCGGCGGCGGGCGAGCGGTTCGACGCGACCCTGCGCGCGTAGCCGCGGGCGAAGCAAGGGGAGAGGGGCCGGGCCACCGGCCCCTCTCCCGTTTCGGCTCCAAAGCCGGCCGCACGCCTCGACTTCGACGCACCCGGCCGACCCGACCGTCCCGGCACGCAAGTCGACTGTCCCGGCACGTGAGCCGACCCTCCGGGTACGCGCGCCGACCGTCCAGGTGCGCGCGCCGACCGTCCGGGCATGCCGGTCGGTTCGTCGAGGGCTGAACGTCACCCGATGTGCTTGAGTGCCTCCCTTCGCGACAGTCCCGAAAGGTCCGGGTGATCGTCCACGAAGGACCGGACCCAGTCCGGTGCCGTCTTCGCGTAGTCCCGCAGTGCCCAGCCGATTCCTTTGCGTAGGAAGAACTCCGGCTCGGCGATCGCCGGTTCGATGGCGCGGGTGAGCAGGTCGGTGTCGGTTTCCTCCTTCGCGCCGACCTGGCAGATGATCGCCGTGCGCCGGCGCCAGAGGTCGCGATCCGCCACCCAGCTCTGCACGATCGGCGTGACGAGCGTGCGGTCCGCTCGGAGGATCGGCCCGATCCGGCGGATGGCGAGCTCGTCGACATGGTCCCACCACGCCCCGCTGACGATCATTTCCTCGTACATCGGAATCAGGCCCGGGTCTTGCCACCGCCGGTACGCGCGATGCCCGGAAAGGTCGATCGCCGCGTAGCGCTCCTCGCGGAATTCGGCGGTCCGCCACAACTCCAGGACGGTCGCTGAATATGTCACCCGATCGGGCAATATGTGCTCGGCCAGCACCCGCTTGAGCAGCGCGCTCCGCTCGGGTTTGGCCACCCCGCGGAAGGGCATGGCCGACTTCATATAGGCCTGCATCGCGGGCGCCTTCGCCGGGTCGGCCAGCTCGGCCAGCCCGCTGCGGATCGCCTTGACCAGCTGTTCGTCCGCGCTCATCCGTCCTCCCTCCGCGCTCATGCGCCCCGCAGCGTACTGCCGGCCACCGACAGTTCCGGCGCGCCGCGGGCGGCGCAGGTCCCGGCGAAGGCGGATGGCGGAACTCGCGTCGGTCAGCGAGATTGTCCGGAATTGCCGGTGGTTTCACCGAAATCCGGCCCACTCCGTCGAATGTGGCAAGGTGGCCGGTGCGCTCCTGATCGGCGAGGAACTCGACGCCGCCACGCCGTGCGCCGGCAGCCTCGAGGTCCGGAGGCGGTTCCCGAACTCGAACCTGATCAGCGCGCCGGGTGGCACGACGCACGCCGGCTCGCTGTCCGGGGTGTCCTGTGTGGACGACCGGATCGCCGGCTACCTGGCCACCGGCGAGCTGCCGCGGCGCCGGCCCGGCGACCACTCCGATGTCCGGTGTGGCCCGGTGCCGCCGCCGGTCCCCGAGGGGGTCACGGCACAGAAGCCGGACAGCTCCGCCAAGGTCGCGCAGGAGAAGCAGAGCACGCTGGCTCAGCTGCCGCACTTCTGAGCGCAGGTTCCGCTCGCTGCCCCGGCCCGGCTCGCCTGGACCGGGGCAGTGTCCTGTCCGCCGGTGTCTCATCGTCGCCTCCCGATGACGGGGTGTGGTCGCCGCAGACGGTAGGGCAGGGGTCCGACAATTCCGGAGCGAAACCGGCCGTGAGCAGTGCGTGTCCGAAAACTGTCGGGGGTGCGCGCTAGCTTCGTGGCATGTCGATCATCGAAGAGCGCCGGACCGAGATCCGGGCACAGGAAATCACCTACCAGATCGCCGTCGCCACCAGGACGGACGCCGATCGCGCCGAACCGACTCCCCGAGTGATGATCACCCTGGAAGCCGGCGGCCCTGGCGGCGAACCGGTCGCCGAGGGCAGCCTCGACCTGGACGTCGCGGTGGCGGCCACGGTGGCCGACCTCGTCGCGGACGGGTTGCTGTCCGCGGCCGGCGCGGGCCGGGCGCCGCGGCGAAGATCCGCGGGCCGTCCCTCTCAACAGGGCCGCCCGTGGAACGGGGAGATGGACGCCGAGCTGGAACGCCGGTGGATCGCGGGCGAGAGCGTCGCGGAGATCGCGGCGTACTTCGAGCGCACTCCGGGCGGCATCCGCGCCCGGCTGCCCCGCGTGGGCTGCGACCCGGAGCACCCGGCCTGCTACCTCCCCGTGCCGCCGAGCAGGCGCACGGACCAGGACGGAGGTGAGCCGGACTGAGCGGTGCGAGTGGGCCGGTCCACAGCGGACCGGCCCACCCCCGGTCGTGTCCTTTTCGCACTGAACGGAGCCGGGCGACCGGCCCCTGGTTCGCGCTGGAACACCGCGGAAGGACGGCTCGACCGGCATTTCCGTGTCCAGGTCGCGGATCGGGCCCGGATCGTCCGGGCGTTCACCGGTTTCGTCGCGGGCGACGACAGCCGGCTGCCGGGGTTCGGCTGGCAGCGGGTGGAGCTGTCTTGCCTGCCCCGGAACGCATTCAGGGAGGGGGAGCAGTGTCGCACCATCGGTCAGCTCGGCGCGCCGGAACCGGCCGCCGCGCTCGCGCGGTCCGCGAGCACCTTCAGGTGGGCCACCAGTTCCGGTGGCTCCTCGACGGTGAACGCGCACCCCAGCCCGAGCAGCCGGAACGCGAGCCAGTCCAAGGTGTCCGGTTGGCTTCGCCACCGGCACCGGCCGTCGTCGAGGTCCGTCAGCTCGCCCACGGCCGCGCCGAGACGCGGTGCGATCTCCTGCGAAGGGGCCGCCACGTCGGCCACCGCCCGGTACGTCGGGGCGAGGTCGTAGAGCCGTTCGACGACGTAGGCCGCCAGGTCCGTCGCGGGTGGCTTCCGCGGGGTGACGCGGCCGCCGGTCGCCTGGGCGTCGCGGACGCGGTCGGTGCGGAAGGTCCGCCAGTCCGCCCGGTCGAGGTCGTAGGCGACCAGGTACCAGCGGCGGCCGGCGGCGACCAGCCGGAGCGGCTCGGCCCGGCGCCGGGTCTCCGTCCCGTCGTTCGCGCGATAGCGGAACCGGACCGTCTCGTGGTTGGTGATCGCGCCCGCGAACACCGTCAGCTGGGCCGGGTCGACGACCGGCCCGGTGGCCGGCACGGCGAGCGTCGCGGTACCGATCGTGCCGACCCGGCGGCGCAGCCGCGCCGGCAGCACCTGCTCCAGCTTGGCCAGCGCCCGGACGGACGCCTCTTCGATCCCGGAAACCGGCTGCCCCGCGGCGGTTCGCAGCCCGACCGCGATCGCGACGGCTTCGTCGTCGTCGAGCACCAGGGGCGGCATGGCGGTGCCGGCGACCAGCCGGTAGCCGCCCGCGACACCGCGGCTGGCCTCGACCGGGTAGCCGAGCTCGCGCAGCCGATCGATGTCGCGGCGGATCGTGCGCGGGCTGACATCGAGCCGCTCGGCCAGCTCGCTGCCCGGCCACTCGCGGGGCGTCTGGAGCAGCGAGAGCAGGCCGAGCAGCCGCGCCGGGGTGTCCGTCATCCGCCCAGCATCCCAAGGTGGCGGGGACCACTTCCCAGTAATCCTATTTGTTTAGCCTTGCAAGGGCGTGCATAATCATGCGTATGACGGTGAACATCGCGGTGGCCGGAGCCAGCGGGTACGCGGGCGGTGAGCTGCTTCGCCTGCTCCTGACCCATCCCGAGGTCGAGATCGGCGCGCTCACGGCCGCCAGCAGTGCGGGCACGAAACTCGGCGTCCACCAGCCCCACCTCGTCCCCCTCGCCGACCGCGTCCTGGCCGAGACGACGCCGGAGACCCTCGCCGGCCACGACGTCGTCTTCCTCGCGTTGCCCCACGGGCATTCCGCGGAGATCGCGGCGCAGCTCGGCCCGGACGTCCTGGTCGTCGACCTCGGCGCCGACCACCGGCTGGCCGACCCCGCCGACTGGGAGCGCTGGTACGGCGGCGACCACGCCGGCCAGTGGCCCTACGGCCTGCCCGAACTGCCCGGCGCGCGCGAAAAGCTCGTCGGCACCAAGCGCGTCGCCGTGCCCGGCTGCTTCCCGACCGGCGGGTCGCTGTCGCTGGCGCCCGCGTTCGCCGCCGGGCTGATCGAGCCGGACGTCACGGTCGTCGCCGTCACCGGCACCTCCGGCGCCGGCAAGAGCCTCAAGCCGAACCTCCTCGGCTCGGAGGTGATGGGCTCGGCCAGCGCGTACGGCGTCGGCGGGGCCCACCGCCACACCCCGGAGTTCGCGCAGAACCTTTCGGCCGTCGCGGGGGAGCGGGTCACCGTGTCCTTCACCCCGGTCCTCGCGCCGATGCCCCGCGGCATCCTCACCACGGCGAGCGCCCCGCTGAAGGGCGACGTCGACGGGGCCGCCGCCCGCGAGGCCTACGAAAAGGCCTACGACGCGGAGCCGTTCGTCCAGCTGCTGCCCGCGGGCGCCTGGCCGACCACCTCGGCGACGCTCGGCTCGAACAACGTCCAGTTGCAGGTCACGGTCGACGCCGACGCGAAGCGCCTGGTCGTCGTCGCCGCGATCGACAACCTGACCAAGGGCACCGCCGGCGGTGCCGTCCAGTCGATGAACCTGGCCCTCGGCCTCCCCGAGACCACCGGCCTTTCCACCGTAGGAGTGGCACCGTGACCGTCACCGGCCCCCAGGGCTTCCGCGCCGCCGGCGTCGCCGCCGGGATCAAGGCGTCCGGCGCGCTCGACCTCACACTGGTCGTCAACGACGGCCCGCTCGACGTCGCCGCGGGTGTCTTCACCCGCAACGTGATCAAAGCGGCGCCGGTGCTGTGGTCGCAGGAGGTGCTCAAGCAGCAGCGGCTGAAGGCGGTCGTCCTCAACTCCGGCGGGGCCAACGCGGCCACCGGGCCCGGCGGGTTCCAGGACACCCACGCCACGGCCGAGAAGGTCGCCGAAGTCCTGCAGGCGGGGGCGATCGAGGTCGCCGTCTGCTCCACCGGCCTGATCGGTGAGCGGCTGCCGATGGACGCCGTGCTGTCGGGAGTGGACACCGCTTTCAAGGCACTGGACGCGAGTGCCGAGGCGAGCCTGAACGCCGCCACCGGCGTGATGACGACCGACAGCAAACCGAAGCAGGCCTTCGCGAAGCACGACAGCGGCTGGAGCGTCGGCGGGTTCGCCAAGGGCGCGGGCATGCTCGCGCCGAACCTCGCCACCATGCTGTCGGTCCTGACCACCGACGCGGTGGTGGGCAAGGAAACCCTCGACCGCGCGCTGCGCGCGGCGACCCACGTCACCTTCGACCGGCTGGACGTCGACGGCGGCACGTCCACCAACGACACCGTCCTGGTCCTGGCCTCCGGCGCGAGCGGGGTGGAACCCACCGAGGCGGAGCTCACCGAGCTGCTCACCGCGGTGAGCCACGACCTGGTGCTCCAGCTGCGCGCGGACTCCGAGGGCGCCACGAAGGACGTCGACGTCACGGTGCGGGGCGCGGCGTCCGAAATCGACGCCATCGCGGTCGCCCGCACGATCGCCGAGGACAACCTGGTCAAGACGGCGCTGTTCGGCTCCGATCCCAACTGGGGCCGGATCGCCATGGCGCTCGGCCGGGTCCCCGCCCGCATCGACCCGGAGACCGTGTCGATCGCGATCAACGGCGTCACGCTGTTCGCGCGGGGAGTGCCCGCCGCCGACCGGTCCGAAGCGGACCTCACCGGGCGGGCCATCGAGATCGTCGTCGACCTCGGCGTCGGCGCGAGCGCGGCGACCATCTACACCACGGACCTTTCGCACGGTTACGTCGAAGAGAACAGCGCGTACTCGTCATGACCGGCTCGGAGGCTCTGATTTCCGCGGACGAGAGACTCGCGACGGCGGCCGAAAAGGCCGGGGTGCTCATCGAGGCGCTGCCGTGGCTGCAGCGGTTCCACGGCGCCACGCTGGTGGTGAAGTACGGCGGCAACGCCATGATCGACGACGAGCTGAAGGCGGCCTTCGCCGAGGACATGGTGTTCCTCCGGCTGGCCGGCCTGCGCCCGGTGGTCGTGCACGGCGGCGGCCCGCAGATCACCGCGATGCTCACCCGGCTCGGCGTCGAGGGCGAGTTCAAGGGCGGCCTGCGCGTCACCACCCCGGAGACGATGGACATCGTCCGGATGGTGCTCACCGGGCAGGTCAGCCGGGAGCTGGTCGGGTTGATCAACGCACACGGGCCGTACGCGGTCGGCATCTCCGGCGAGGACGCCCGGCTGTTCACCGCCGAGCGCAAACAGGCCACTGTGGACGGTGAGCAGGTCGACATCGGGCTCGTCGGCGAGGTGGCCGAGGTCAACCCGGACGCGGTGCTCGACATCGTCAACGCCGGGCGCATCCCGGTGGTGTCCACGGTCGCCCCGGACGTCGACGGCGTCGTGCACAACGTCAACGCCGACACCGCCGCCGGCGCGCTGGCGGCCGCGCTCGGCGCCGAAAAGCTCGTCGTGCTCACCGATGTCGAAGGCCTGTACGCGAACTGGCCCGACCGGTCGTCGCTGATCGACCGCATCCGTGTCGACCGCCTCGAGACCATGCTGCCGGACCTGGCCAGCGGCATGATCCCGAAGATGGAGGCGTGCGTGCGCGCCATCCGCGGCGGCGTGCGCCGGGCGCACGTGATCGACGGCCGCCTCGCCCACTCGGTGCTGCTGGAGGTCTTCACCTCCCGCGGCGTCGGCACCATGGTCTTCCCCGAAACGGAGCTCCCGTGACCGACCTCAAGTCCAATATGGACGGCCAGCGGCACTGGCAGTCCGCCCTGATGGACAACTACGGCACGCCCAAGCTGACGCTCGTCCGCGGCGAAGGCGCGAAGGTGTGGGACGCCGACGGCAAGGAGTACGTCGACCTGGTCGGCGGCATCGCCGTAAACGCGCTCGGCCACGCTCACCCCGCGATCGTCGAAGCCGTCACCGAGCAGATCACCCGGCTGGGTCACACCTCGAACCTGTACGTCAACCCGGTCGCCGTCGAGCTGGCCGAGGTGCTGCTCGACGTCGCCGGCCTCACCGGCAACGGCAAGGTGCTGTTCGTCAACTCCGGCGCCGAAGCCAACGAAGCCGCGCTGAAGATCAGCCGGCTGACCGGGCGCACCAAGGTGGTCGCCGCCGAAGGCGCTTTCCACGGCCGGACCATGGGCGCGCTGACGCTGACCGGCCAGCCCGGCAAGCGCGACCCGTTCAAGCCGCTGGTGCCCGGGGTGGAGCACGTGCCGTTCGGGGACGTCGAGGCGCTCAAGGCCGCCGTCGACACCGAAACCGCGGCCGTCTTCCTGGAGCCGGTGCTCGGGGAGGCCGGCGTGATCCCGGCGCCGGACGGCTACCTGCAGGCCGCCCGCGAGATCACCAAGGCCACCGGGACGCTGCTGGTGCTCGACGAGGTGCAGACCGGCCTCGGCCGGCTCGGCACCTGGTTCGGTTACCAGCAGGCCGGCATCGTGCCGGACGTGATCACCCTGGCCAAGGGCCTCGGCGGCGGGCTGCCGCTGGGTGCGGTGATCGGCGTCGGCGCGGCGGGGGACCTGCTCAAGCCCGGTCAGCACGGGACCACCTTCGGCGGCAACCCGGTGTGCTGCGCGGCCGGCCTGGCCGTGCTGAAGACCATCGCCTCGGGCAACCTGCTCGACCACGTTTCGGCGCTGGGCAAGGACATCGCGGCGGGCGTCGAGGTGCTGGGCCACCCGCTCGTCGCCGGGGTGCGCGGTGCCGGCCTGCTGCTCGGCATCGCGTTGCGTGAGCCCGTCTCGGCGGCGGTGGCGAAGGCCGTCCAGGACGCCGGCTACCTCGTCAACCCGGTCGCGCCGGACACCGTCCGGCTCGCGCCGCCGCTCGTGCTCGACCGCGACCAGGCCGAAGGCTTCCTCTCCGCGCTCCCGGCCGCGCTCGACGCCGCCATCCCCGAATCGAAGGACTCCGACTGATGCTCCGCCACTTCCTCCGCGACGACGACGTCAGCCCCGCCGAGCAGAAGGCCATCCTCGACCTCGCCGACACGCTGAAGGCCGACCCGCTCGGCACGAAGACCCTCGCCGGCAAGTCCATCACGGCGATCTTCGAGAAGAACTCGACCCGCACCCGGTTCTCGTTCGAGGTCGGCATCAGCCAGCTCGGCGGGCACCCGGTGATCGTCGACGGCCGGTCGATGCAGCTGGGCCGCGAAGAGACCATCGAGGACACTTCGCGGGTGCTGTCGCGGTACGTCGACGGGATCGTGTGGCGGACTTTCGCGCAGAAGCGCCTCGAAGCGATGGCGTCGGCCGCGTCGATCCCGGTGGTAAACGCGCTCACCGACGAGTTCCACCCGTGCCAGGTGCTCACCGACCTGATGACGATCCGGGAGCGCAAGGGGAAGCTCGAGGGGCTCACCCTCGTCTACCTCGGCGACGGGGCCAACAACATGGCGCACTCGCTGCTGCTCGGGGGCACCACGGCCGGGATGCACGTCCGCGTCGTCTCGCCGGTCGGCTTCCAGCCCGACCAGGGCGTGATGGTGGACGCGAAGAAGCGGGCGAGCGAAACCGGGGGCAGCACCACCGTGTACACCGACCCGTACGAGGCGGTCGCCGGCGCGGACGTGCTCGTCACCGACACGTGGACGTCGATGGGGCAGGAGAACGACGGGCTCGACCGGGTCGGCCCGTTCCGCGCCCTGCAGGTCAACGCGGAGCTGCTGAAGAAGGCCGCCGACGACGCGATCGTGCTGCACTGCCTGCCGGCGCACCGCGGCTGGGAGATCACCGACGAGGTGCTCGACGGCCCGGCCAGCGCGGTGTGGGACGAGGCGGAGAACCGCCTGCACGCTCAGAAGGCGCTGCTGGTCTGGCTGTTCGAGGAGAGCCGGCGATGACCAGCAGCCGGGTGGGGCGGCAGGCGAGGATCACCGAGCTGGTGTCCACCACGACCATCCGGAGCCAGACCGAGCTCGCCAAGCTGCTGGCCGCCGAAGGCATCGACGTCACCCAGGCGACGCTGTCGCGCGACCTCGACGAGCTGGGCGCGGTGAAGCTGCGTGGGCCGGATTCCGGCGCGCCGGTCTACGTCATCCCGGAGGACGGCAGCCCGGTCCGCGGGGTGCAGGGCGGCACGTCACGGCTTTCCCGGCTGCTGGCGGAGCTGATGGTCTCGGCGGACTCGTCGGGCAACCTCACCGTGCTGCGGACGCCGCCGGGTGCGGCGCAGTTCCTGGCCAGTGCCATCGACCGGGCGGCGCTGGAGGAGGTCGTCGGCTCGATCGCGGGCGACGACACGGTCGCCGTGATCGCGCGGGAACCCCTCTCGGGCAAGGACCTGGCCGAACGCTTCGCCGCCCTCGCGCAGCGTTCGGCCGTGGCGGAACCCGGAGACGAAGGAACGGCCTGACCGGGCGGATCCTGCCCGGCAGGATCGTGGCTTGACGGGTACCTTCGCCCGAATCCAACGAACAAACCGAGGAGAAGCGAGACAGTGAGCGGGAACGAGCAGCCGGTGCAGCTGTGGGGCGGCCGGTTCGCCAGCGGTCCGGCGGAGGCCATGGCCGCGCTGAGCGCGTCGACGCACTTCGACTGGCGCCTGGCGCCCTACGACATCGCCGGGTCGCGCGCGCACGCTCGCGTGCTGCGCAAGGCGGGCCTGCTCACCGACGACGAGCTGACCGGCATGCTGGCCGCGCTGGACACGCTCGCCCAGGACGTCGCCTCGGGGCAGTTCACCCCGACGATCGCCGACGAGGACGTGCACACGGCCCTCGAACGCGGCCTGCTCGAGCGGGCGGGCACCGAGCTCGGCGGCAAGCTGCGGGCCGGCCGGTCGCGCAACGACCAGGTGGCCACGCTGTTCCGGATGTGGCTGCGGGACGCCGCCCGCCGCGTCGTCGCCGGCACCCTGGAAGTCGTCGACGCGCTGGTGTCGCAGGCGAAGCGGCACCCGGACGCCATCCTGCCCGGCCGCACGCACCTGCAGCACGCCCAGCCGGTGCTGCTCGCGCACCACCTCATGGCCCACGGCCAGGCGCTGCTGCGCGACGTCTCGCGGCTGCAGGATTGGGACGCTCGCACGGCTGAGTCGCCGTACGGCTCGGGCGCGCTCGCCGGTTCGTCGCTGGGACTCGACCCCGAGGCCGTCGCCGAGGAGCTGGGCTTCGCGACGAGCGTCGAGAACTCCATCGACGGCACCGCTTCGCGCGATTTCGTCGCCGAATTCGCCTTCGCCGTCGCGATGCTGGCGGTGAACCTGTCCCGGATCGCCGAAGAGGTGATCATCTGGAACACCGCCGAGTTCGGCTACGTGACGCTCGACGACGCGTGGGCCACCGGCAGTTCGATCATGCCGCAGAAGAAGAACCCGGACGTCGCGGAGCTGACCCGCGGCAAGGCGGGCCGGCTGATCGGCAACCTCACCGGCCTGCTGGCCACCCTGAAGGCGCAGCCGCTGGCCTACAACCGCGACCTCCAGGAGGACAAGGAGCCGGTGTTCGACTCGGTCGAGCAGCTCGAGCTCCTGTTCCCGGCGATCGCCGGCATGCTCGCGACGCTGACCTTCCACACCGACCGGCTCGCCGAGCTGGCCCCGGCCGGGTTCACCCTGGCCACCGACATCGCGGAATGGCTGGTGCGCCAGGGCGTCCCCTTCCGCGTCGCGCACGAAGCGGCGGGGGAAAGCGTCCGCGTCGCCGAGTCACGCGGCGTCGGCCTGGACGAGCTGACCGACGAGGAGTTCGAAAAGATCAACCCGGCGCTCACCCCCGCCGTGCGGGCCGTCCTCACCGTCGAGGGCTCGGTGAAGTCGCGCGACGCGCGGGGCGGCACGGCGCCGGTCCGCGTCGCCGAGCAGCGCGCACGGCTCGAGGAGCGGGTCACCGCGGCCCGCCAGTGGCTGAACTGACGTCGGGAGACGGCTCTTTCGGGTCCCGCGGCTATCCCAGGCTTTCGTAGGGGTCGGCCGGGGCCGGGACGGGCTTGGCCTGGATGACGTCGAAGAACGGGATGACGCCGTTGTTGACCGGGTCTTTGGTCTGCCGGGCGGTGTAGGTGCCGGTGACTTCGAGCCAGGTGTCGGGTTGCAGCACGGGAGGAATCTGCCCGCTCAGGCCGATCTTGACGGGCTGGGCGTCGGCGGCGCAGCAGTTGAGGAGCATGCGGATGAGGTAGACCGAGCCGTTCCGGTCGAAGGCGACGAAGCCGGTCAGGGCGATGGTCCGGTGGCCGAGGGTGTGTCCGTGGTCGGTGACGGCGCGATCGGCGTAGCCGGACACCGTGAGCCGGAGCGGGTCGCCCGCGGGGAGAGCGGTGAGCCCGAAGTGCGGGGGCAGGGTCGTGCCGGCGCGCATGCCGCTGTAGGAGTCCAGGGCTGGTGGGCTGACGAGGACGAGCGCGAGCAGGGGCAGGACGAGGAGCCAGGAGATGCGCGGTTCGTGGTGCTCGCGTCCGGGCTGGGCTCGTCGTTCGTACCAGACGGTGGCGATGGCGGCGATGATCAGGACGACGCCGGCGACGAGCAGCAGGGGACGCAACCCGGCTTTGACGTAGCGCAAGTAGAGATCGGTCGTTCCGGCGTGCAGGACCGCGCCGCCCACCAGGAACATCAGGGCTGCTTGGGCGTGGCGGTTCACAGCAGGACCGTCCCGGTCAGTACCGCGGCGAGGATGGCCAGGACGAAGGTGACGGGGGCGAACCGCAGTGCGAACCCGCGGCCGAAGGTGGCCGCCTGCATGCCGAACAGTTTCAGGTCGATCATCGGTCCGACGACGAGGAACGCGAGCCGGGCGGTCAGCGAGAACTGGGACAGCGACGCGGCCACGAACGCGTCGGCCTCGGAACAGATCGACAGCAGCACCGCGAGAACGGCCAGGGTCAGGACCGACACCACGGGGTTGTCGGCCGCCGTGTACAGCCAGGCCGGGGGGACCACGGCTTTGAGGGTGGCGGCGGCCATCGCGCCGACGACGAGGAAGCCGCCGGCGTGCATGACGTCGTGCCGGACCGCTCCCCAGAACGCCGCGCCTTTGCCGTGGCCGTCGGTCGATCGGTGCGCGGGCGGTCGCAGCCATTCGGGACGGCCCAGCCGCTGCCAGAGCCAGCCCATCGCGCAGGCCACGAGCAGGCTGGCCGCGAACCGGGCGAGGACCATCCGGGGGTTGTGGGGGAACGCGACCGCGGTCGCGGTCAGCACGAGGGGGTTGATGGCCGGGGCGGACAGCAGGAACGCCAGCGCCGCGGCCGGGGTGACGCCGCGTCGTACCAGCGCCCCGGCGACCGGCACGGACGCGCATTCGCAGCCGGGGAGGACGACACCGGCCAGCCCGGCGGCCGGCACCGCGAGGGCGGGGCTGCGGGGGAGGGCGCGGGCGAAGAACGACGGCGGAACGAACACCGCGAGCAGCGCCGACAGCAGGACGCCCAGGACCAGGAAGGGCAGAGCCTGCACGACGACCGCGACGAACACGGTCATCCAGTTCTGCGTCGCCGGTGCGGCCAGCGTTCGGCGGATCGGTCCCTGGAGCGCGAACACCGGGAGCAGGACCAGCATCAGGATGACGAGCGGGTCCGGGCGCCCACTCCGCGGGCGGTCCGTTTTGTCAGGTTGTGTCGAACCTGGGGCTGTGCGGCTGGCGGTCACGGCATCTCCAAGGGCAGAGGCTGCGCGGATCGGCTCTTCCACCCCTCGCACAGGTTCAGGAAAAGCTCTCACAGCCGCACCGGTAACCACGTACCGCACTGCCGCCCGGTTCATCGGTGGCTACGGCAGCACGCACACCGACACCCTGTCGCAGCCGGTCACCATCCCCGCCGGCTGCCACGCGACGCTGTCCTACTACCTGCCCATCGACTCCGCCGAGACGACGACGTCCACCCAGTACGACAAGCCGGCCGTCAAGGCAGGTTCGACTAGGCGGCGAGATCGGCTTCGGCGTTGGGGTCGGCGTAAGCGTCCACAATGGCCACTGTCGCGGACGCGCTCGAGCGCCGCGAGACCGGCGAGGATTCTTCGGTGCCACACAACCGGCCATTTCATGATGGTCGCCCGTAAACCGGATGAATCCGAATTCCGTGCGGACATCCTTTTCGTCGGGACCGGCGCAGACGGCCGACCGGGAGTCTGTGGGGGATTCACCGTCACGAGCCGGCTGTGGCGAGGATCGCCACAGCCGGTGCGGGGTTCCGCAACGGCGTCACTTGGACCATGATGTCGCGGGTCTGTGGTGGGGGCCTTGGCGAAGGTGGTGAATACGCTGGTGTCGATCCGCCACGGCGGCGACGGGCGGGCTGTCCCGGGGAATCCCGCGGAGCCGATGGCGATGAGCCCGTCGGTCGCGCTGGAAGCCGCGCGGGATGGTGACGACGACGCGTTTCGCGTGCTCTACCGGGCTGTCCAACCGGGACTGCTGCGGTACCTGTGCGTCCTGGTCCGTGACGACGCCGAGGACGTCGCGTCGGAGGCCTGGTTGCAGGTGGCGCGCGACCTGGGAAAGTTCCGCGGCGACCTGGACGGTTTTCGCGGCTGGGTGGCGACCATCGCCCGGCACCGGGCCATCGACCACCTGCGGAGCCGGCGCAGACGCCCGGTTGCCGTGGAAGGCGTCGAGGAGCTCGCCGACGTGCCCGGACGCGAGGACACCGCCGGGTCGGCGGTCGACGCGATCGGGACCGACGCGGCGCTCGCCCTGATCGCGAAACTCCCTCGTGATCAGGCCGAAGCGGTTCTGCTACGGGCCGTCATGGGCCTCGACGCACCCGCCGCGGCCAAGGTGCTGGGCAAGCGCCCCGGTGCCGTGCGCACCGCGGCCTACCGGGGCCTGCGCACCCTGGCCGAGCACCTGCCACCTCCTGAAGCGCGGCAAAGCCGCAGGTCAGAAGCTGGTGTGACAGAAACGAAGGCGTCGACGCTGAAGGAGGTGAGATGAGCACACACCGTTCTCGACGACTCGACCGGCAGACCGCCGAGGAACTCCTCGACGGCGCACCGGGCGGGCGCGACCACGCGCTGAACGCTTTGCTCGCCGCCGCGGCCGGGGCAGCGAGTGAAGCGGAACTGCGTGGGGAACACGCCGCGGTCGCGGCGTTCCGGGCCGCTCGTCTCGAGCCTGCTCCTCGACCCCGGAGACGTTTGATGATCAAGACGATGCTGGCGAAACTGCTCACGGCCAAGCTCGCGGTGGCGGCCGCCGCGGCCGCTGCCGTGGCCGCCGGGGGTGTCGCCACGGTCGCGGCGACCGGCAACCTGCCCGGCTCGCCGGACGAGCACGCCACGAGCACGCCGGCGACGACCGCTTCGGCCAAGTCGGGCGATCCGGCCACGGCGGCGACCGGCACGTCACACGGCAAAGCGAAGGACTCCGGCGCGGCGCCCAGCGGGTCTCCGTCCCCCTCGCTGGTCGGCCTGTGCCACGCGTACACCGCCGGTGCCGGATCGGACCACGGAAAAGCCTTGGAGAGCCCGGCGTTCACCGTGCTGATCACCACCGCGGGCGGCAAGGACAAGGTCGACGCCTACTGCGTGAAGGTCCTCGCCGACGCCGACCACGCGACGAAGACCGCCGTGCCCGGTCCGCCGCCGGCCGCGAACGACCACGCCACGCAGCCCCGTCCGACCGCGGGCCAGGGCGACACCCACCGGACCGAGCCCACCGTCACCAAACCCAGCCACCCCTAGCGTGCCGGTTCCTGACCCGGGTTCGCGGGCAGGAATCCGGCGGGTGCGGTCGCCTGTCGGGGCACGCCGCACCGTCGTGAGCCGAGAGTGCCGCGGAGACCCGCGTCTGCGGGAGCCGCACTCTCGGGTCACGACCTCGGCGGTGACTTTCCCTTCCTCCCCCCAGAGGGAAGTCACCGTCCGGGCAGCGGATGGCGGTCACCCGCCCTCCCCCCAACGGGGGACCGCCATCCGCGTCCCGGCCGCTTCCCCGGCTTTCGGCGGCTGGTCAGGCGTTCCGCGCCCGGCCGGTCTTGCGCAGCTTCGCCCGGACAGCGCGGGTGGCCACCGGGCCGAGGCCGTCCAGGACGTCGACCAGCACGGCCAGCCGCTCGAGCGCGATGACCGCCTGCTCGGCGCCGTCGGGGTCGACGGTCTCGAACAGCGACAGCCCGAGGAACCCCGACGACACGGCGTGGGCCAGCCCGGCGGGGTCCGCCAGCTCGGCCAGCGGTGACCCGTCGAGCACGCGCTCGAGGGCCGCCCGGACCTCGGTGATCCACTTGTCCAGGCCCTCGCGGGTCGCCTCGGCGAGCCGTTCGCTGCCGTGTGCCGCGGCCAGCGTCTGGGCCAGCACGGCGAGGTTGCCCTCCGCGCGTTCCGCGACCCGGATTTCGCGGCCGAGCTCCAGGAGCTCGGCGACCGTGGCCACCGCGGCGAAGCGCTCGCGGTAGAGCGAGACGCGGGCCTCCGTCGCGAGGACGCACGCTTGCGCGACCAGCTCCTCGACGCTGCCGAAGTGGTAGAAGATCAGCGCCTGGTTCGCGCCGGCCGCGGTGGCGACCGACCGGGCCGAGACCGCCGTGATGCCCTGCTGCCGGACGATCTCCAGCACGCCGTCCACGAGCCGCTGCTTCGTGTCCTGCGAACTGGAGTTCCGGCTGGTGCCCATCAGTCCATGACCTTCTCACGGAACGGCTTGACCGCACCGCTCACCCCGTCGCCGACGTCGACGAACCGCGCGCTGAAGCTGCCTTCGTAGCCGAAGACCGGCCCGAAGCGCGGGTTGACCACCACGACCTCGATCCGGAACTGCTCGCCGTCCTCATCGAACCACTCGTCGACCTGGGCGGTCCCGGTGAGTACCCTCGGCAGCCCCGCCCGTACCGGGCCTTCCTGGAGCCGGAACTCCCCGGAGCGGATCCGGAACCCGCCGTCCGGCCGGACCGAGACGGCGAGGTCCACCGCCAGGTGCTGGTGCGTCCCCAGGTAGTCGACGAGCCCGCGTCCGGCGCTGTGCACCATCTGCGCGTCGAAGCGCCTTCGCCGTCTCGGGAACTCGAAGGTCCGCACGAAGGAGACGGTCTCGCGGCCGTGCCGGTCGACGTACGGGTAGTTCTCGATGGTGAACGGCACGTTCCGGCCGCAGTCGGGGAACAGGATGTGCCGCGTCGACCCGAGCCACAGGAAGGGCAGGGTGAACGCCGGGCCACGCCAGATGCGGTCCATCACGCCGTGGCCGATCATGCCGCGCCCGCCGGACAGGGCGAGCCGTTCCCGCACCCGCGGGTGCAGGGTGGCGAAGTCCGCGCCGAGCGCGCGTTCGAAGACGCCGGTCACGCCGGAACTCCGGCCGCGCGGGCCGGGACCCGGTCGCGCGGGCGCGTCCGGACGCACCGGGCGGCCGACGGCGCGGTCAGCGGCTGGTCCTCCGGCGGGGTGCCGGTTTCCAGCCAGAGCCGGAGGCGGTCGAACGACCAGGCCGTCATCCACCCGAACGCCGGCCGGAACGCCCGGTCCGCCACCTGGCCGAAGCGCCCCCAGCGCGTGCCGTAGTCGAACCCGGTGACGAAGCGGACGCCGTCGCCGACCGGCGTGTAGCGCCAGAACCCGGCGCCCGCGCTGATCAGCGAAAGCGGGTCGGCGGAGGCGAACCGCAGCACCGAGGTGCGCGAGCCGTCCGGCCAGGTGCGCGAAGCCGCGCTGAACCCGACACCGGCCACCGTGACACCGAGGAACCGGGAGGCGTAGCGGAAGTGGCCGTCCCGCCCGCCGATCGGGCTGATCTCGGTGAAGCGGAGGTCCCAGCGCCGGTGCAGGGCCGGGTCCTGCGTGTGCTGCCACAGCGTGTCCAGATCCGTGCGGATCACGGTCTCGACGTAGACGGGCTTCGGCCGCATCTCGGCTCCCCTCAGAGTTTGAGCGACTGCTCAAACGACTGTAGAGAAGTTTGAGCGATCGCTCAAGGGGTGGTGACGGATCCGTGCGCCACCGGTCGTTAGGCTGCTCGTCGCAGGAAAGAGGGAGGAGTCCGCTTGAGCGGCGACGCAGGCCGGTTGTTCACCCGCGCCGAACTGGCGCTGGACCCGGTCGACCTGGCCCGGCTGCTGCTCGGCTCGGTCCTGGAGGCCACCGGCCCCGACGGCACCGTCGGCGTCCGGCTGACCGAGGTGGAGGCCTACCGCGGCGAGGACGATCCCGCGTCGCACTGCTACCGCGGCCGGACTCCGCGCAACGCGGTCATGTGGGGCCCCGCGGGTCACCTCTACGTGTACTTCGTCTACGGGATGCACTTCTGCGCGAACATCGTCGGCTCCCACGACGGCGTGGCCGGCGCGGTCCTGCTGCGGGCGGGCGAGGTCGTCACGGGCCTCGACGTCGTCCGCGGGCGGCGCCCGGCCGCGCGGGGGACCGGCGAGCTGGCGAAGGGCCCGGCCATCCTCACCTCGGTGCTCCGCATCGACCGTGAGCAGAACGGCGTCGACCTGACCGACCCAGCGTCGCCGGTCCGGCTGCACGTGGGCGAGCGCGTGCCGCCCGAGCGGATCCGCACCGGTCCCCGCGTCGGCGTCGCACTCGCGATGGAAACGCCGTGGCGGTTCTGGGTCGACGGCTCACCGGCGGTGTCCACCTACCGCCGCGGCGGGAAGCGGCGGGTCCGACCCGCCAGTTAGTCGGTTGACCAGGTGCGGGAGGATCTACAGGCGTGAGCGAACACATCCTCGACGAGCTGTCCTGGCGCGGCCTGATCGCGCAGTCCACCGACATCGACGCCCTCCGGCGCGAGCTCGACCAGGGTCCCGTGACGCTCTATTGCGGCTTCGACCCGACCGCGCCGAGCCTGCACGCCGGCAACCTCGTCCCGCTGCTCATGCTCAAGCGCTTCCAGCGGGCCGGGCACCGGCCGATCGTGCTGGCCGGCGGCGCGACCGGGATGATCGGCGACCCGCGTGACACCGGCGAGCGGACGCTGAACACCCTCGACGTCGTCGCCGAGTGGGCGGGGCGCATCCGCGGCCAGCTCGAACGGTTCGTGGACTTCGACGACTCGCCGACCGGGGCGATCGTCGAGAACAACCTCAACTGGACCGGGCAGCAGAGCGCTCTCGAGTTCCTCCGCGACGTGGGCAAGTACTTCTCGATCAACGTCATGCTCAACCGGGAGACGGTGAAGCGCCGGCTCGAGGGCGACGGCATGTCCTACACCGAGTTCAGCTACCTGCTGCTGCAGTCGCAGGACTACCAGCAGCTCCACCGCCAGTACGGCTGCAAACTGCAGGTCGGCGGGTCCGACCAGTGGGGCAACCTCCTCGGCGGCGTCGACCTGATCCGCCGGACCGAGGGCGCGGGCGTGCACGCGCTGACCGCGCCGCTGGTCACCGACGCCGAGGGGCGCAAGTTCGGCAAGTCCACCGGCGGCGGGAACCTCTGGCTCGACCCGGAGATGACCTCGCCGTACGCCTGGTACCAGTACTTCGTCAACGTGGGTGACGCTGACGTCATCCGCTACCTGCGGATGTTCACCTTCCTCGGCCAGGAGGAGATCGCGGCGCTGGCGGAGGACACCGAGCAGCGTCCCCACCTGCGTGCGGCGCAGAAGCGGCTGGCCGAGGAGTTCACCACGCTCGTGCACGGGGAGGAGCAGACCCGGCAGGTGATCAACGCCAGCCAGGCCCTGTTCGGCCGGGGCGAGCTGACCGATCTCGACGAGCGCACGCTCGACGCGGCCATGGCCGAGGTTCCGAGCGGCAAGGTCGACCCGTCCGCCGAGCCGACCATCGTCGACCTGCTGCTGGCCGGGGGACTGGTGGACAGCAAGGGCGCCGCGCGCCGCACGGTGAAGGAGGGCGGGGCCTACGTGAACAACGTGAAGATCGCCGACGAGGAGTGGAAGCCGGTTCCGGGCGACGCGCTGCACGGCAAGTGGCTGGTGGTCCGCAGGGGCCGCCGGAACGTCGCCGGCGTCGCGCTCGGCAGCTGACCGGCGCCGAGGCCCGAAACAGGGCCTTGACCTGCGGGAACGCGGTTAAGGGACCCCCCTGTTTCGGGCCCTCTCCAGGGGTGTAAAGTTCTCCAAGTCGCCAGGGAAACCGGGTGGCCGCAGGGACACGAACCAAGCTCTCGCAGAAGCGATTGAGTGGGTGTCCCACCAAAAACTGCTAGGAACGATTCGCTTGAGTCGGGCTGCTTGACGGTGGCGTGACTTGGGTGTGTTGCTTGAGAACTCAACAGTGTGCTAGTGAACTAAGCCAGTAGAGCTTATGTATTTGAACCTCGTTTGAGGTTCCTTTGAGAGCATTAATTTGCCTCGATTAAACTGTTCATTGATGGAGAGTTTGATCCTGGCTCAGGACGAACGCT